>PLAK01000151.1 GCA_003134115.1 Candidatus Changshengia sp. | reverse complement strand
CGATTCCCACCTTGGGCTCCAGCCTGACGGTAGCCCGGCTCTGTTCGCACGGGGGTCGCACGGAATTCGCGCACAGGCGCCTGCCGCACCCCAGCGCCTCCAGGATTCTCGGGGCGGTTCATACTGTCTGGCCTGATGGGCATGGACCTGGGCTGGATGGCCGCCACCGCTGACAGAGGCCTGTCTGACCTGATGAATTGCCTCTCGTTCGGGGCTATCGGGCCGGGCGTCGGAGGCGACGTCGCAAACCTCCAGGGTTCGCTTGGCCAATGTGGCTCGTGATGGTGCGGCGGCCGGTGTGCTGAGCTGGCTCCGCGAGACCTTGCGATCCGGGGCTGTCGTGGGCCACCCACACGACAATGCCCAAGCTCGAAGCCTCCGTGTGCGTTCTTCATGGACAGGGCTGCTGGCGATCTGCGCCGCGTGTAGCATCGTCCCCCTTTCACTACTTCGGTGGGTGCAAGTCGCTTATGGGGTAGGTGCACTCATGATCCTTCTCGCCACCGCTAGCCTGGTGGTTGGGGCGAAGGCTGACAAGGCTGTTAGACGTTCTCCACCGCGCAATGGGTCCCAAGCGAAGGCGCTCCGTGGCGATCGACGGGTTCATCGCGGGCCGTCGGTCCTCCACGTGATTTGGGGAAGTGCGTTCCTGGAGGAAGGCGTTAGCCTCTCCGAGAGATCCCTCCAGCTAATCGCACAAGCGCGAAATCGCCTCGGGATGGGCGCAGGAGTTCTCCTCATCAGTGGGAGTGCGGTCATCGTGCTAGGAGCTCCGACGGCCGGCGCAACTGTCGATGTTGTTGGCGCCCTGGTCGCTGCACTGGCGCTCCGTTTCTTTGTTGTCACTCGCATGCTGTCCCGCAGGCAATGACCGAACTCCGCGCCGGCGCCCTGTACCTGCCGCGCAGCCGGAGTTCGGGCGAATCACGCGCCCTTTGCTCGCGTCTTGCCCGCACTGTACCGGTGACGTAGCCCTGACGCATGATCCGAGAGGTGGCGGCCTCCTGGCGGGGCCCGACGATCGGGCGGAGCCGAGGATCTGGGATGTCGTCAAGGGTGACTGCCCAACACTGGGCCAGCCCAGTGGGCTGTTACTGTCACTGGAGCAAAGCGCGCAAAAGAGCCGATCAGAGTTGACGCTGAGCGGTCGCTTAGCGTCTACCCGGCGGGACTGCTCATGAGGGCGACCGAGTTGCTCATCGCCGCAGGACTAAGCCTAGCTCTGGATCGCGTCAAACCGCTGGCAGCGCACTGGAGCGAGCTTTTCGACCTAGCCGAGCCCCATCCCGCCTCTTGCGGGTGAGGTGTGTCCCTCGCGGAACTCATTGACCCATTGGAGCGCCCGATACCGATCCCCCGGTCCGCATCGCACCAGAACTTGTTCGCGCTCATCCGCGCTAAGGCTGAGCCCCCCGTAGGTGTCTTCGATGAGGCGGAGCGTGGCCGGGTAATCGAACACGGGCTGAGTGGTGCTGCCGAGTTCGTCGACGCCCCGGATCTCGGCTCGCCGATGTCCCCGATACTCGACGCCGAGGCGGAACGGCGCGCCACCGCGGCCGTCATCGACCACATCGAAGTAGACCTTGTAGATGAGCAGTTCGCGAACGAGCGGGGTATCGGCGCGGACTAGGGGGATCAGGTGGCCGACGTCGTAGACGTCGCGGGCGAATAGCACCCGGCGCAGGCGCGCCAGCTTCTCCGCCATCGTCTCGCGGAGATCGGCAAGCGGGACGAGCAGTGGTGAGAAGCCCAGGTCCGCAGCGCTCACTCCCGGCAGCGCGCTCCGCGGGCGGGCGACTGGAGGCAGCATAAGAGAGCGGGTCGAGAAGTCGAGGCGGCAGGCCAAGCGGCCCCGGCCCAGATCGGTCGTCTCGGCCTGCCAGGCTGCCTTCATCGACTCCCGGTCAATCTCTAAGCCGTGGAAGGTGACCCCCTCGTGGCGGAAACCGGCACTCAGGGCGTCAATCACCAGCTCGCCGATGGCCCGATCCGAGACGGTGAAATCGAGGTCGCGAGAGAACCTCCCGGCGAGACCGAAGACGAACTTGCGCAGCGAGGTGCCGCCCTTGAACAGCAGGCGCGGCCCGCCAGGTTGCAGCCCGTTGAACAACGCATCCAGCGTCCAGCAGACCCAGAAATCCTTCTCGACATTCTGCATCGTCGTGCCGAGCCGCGTCGCCGTGGCGAGAAAGAGGCCGCGGCGATCGGCGATCGAGGCCGTGAGCAGGCGATTGAAATCCGGATTCAAGCCGGCACTCTCCGGCGTTCCTGCCCGCGCGGGCGACGCGCCGCAGCGGCGGCATCGTCACGAGGAACGGCGCGTGCGGCGGCAACCCGGCGAGCGACACGGCGGCGGACGACGGGGGCATCGTGCTGCTGCTGATCGTCATCGCGATCGGCAAGCAGTTGACGCACCAGGTCCTGCATCCAGGCCGGCAGCGTCGGCAGGCCCTTCGCCAGATCGGCCGCGATGGCGGGCCCCTGCCCCTTGTCGGCGAGGATCGCGCGCAGCCGCCGCAGGATGCCCCGGCGGTCGTCAGGGTCGGCCAGAGCGTCGCGCAGCCAGTGCAGCGCCTGGACAACCCGCATCGCCGGCCGGTCGGCCCAGAACAGCTTGCTTGGCGCCGTCGGCCGGTAGGCGATGACCTGCTTTCCGAGCTTGATGGGACGCAGGCGGGCATCCGTGTGCACGACGATCCGGCCGGGCACGGCGTCACTGAGGCCGAGATCGTTGGCGGCCGTCATGCCATCGACCAGCATCCGGGACTGATCGCGCCGCGCCACCGCCTCGATCACCTGGCGGTAATCAGGGACGGACATCCGGCCCGTCAGCCGGTTGCGCCGCGGCTGGTCATAGAGACCGCGATCGAGGCGCCGGATCTGCGATGCGATCGTGAGACGCTGCAGCGTCTTGTCCACAGCCTCGCGCGAGCCGAGATCGAGAAAATCAACCGGTGTCCAGACGGCATCCGGCGCTGCCCGGATACGGCCGGCAATCTGCGTCTTGAGGTTAGAGGGATAGTCGTTCACGGCGTCTCCTGTCCGGAGAGTGTATGCAAATTTCGGACAAAACGCAAGACCGCCATGATCGGTCGGAAAAATGCCTGCAAACTTCGGACAATGGCCGGTCGCCGCCAAGCCCGCCAGCTCCATTCCGTATGCCGTAATTCCCTGTTTCTGCGAACTACGGCAAATGCAATATACTGGCCCGTCCCCTAGTGTAGTGTCTCACGCA
>PLAK01000099.1 GCA_003134115.1 Candidatus Changshengia sp. | reverse complement strand
GGGGCCGAAGACGGTGAGGCCCCAGAAACCGAAGACCACACTTGGGATTCCGGCGAGGAGCTCGAGGAAGGTGGAGAGCGGACCCTCCAGCTGCCTCGGGATCCATTCCGAGAGCATGAGCACACCGCCCACCGAGATCGGCACCGCGAGAAGCAGCGCGATCAGCGACGTCGCCATCGTTCCGATGATGAAGGTGAGTGCCCCGTAGTTGGCCCCAAATGGTGCGACGATGCCGTTGACGGACGAGAAGTTGGGGTTGTAGAAGTTGCCGATGAAGAACTTGTCGCTGGTGAACACCGTGAACCCGCTGTAGACGAGGGCCGGGACCGCCCAGATCACCAGGATNNAGGATCATGGGTTAGCCGGTGATCTGTGCGACCGCTGTGTTGACCAGCGGGATCACGTTGGTGGGAAGCGGCACGAAGCCCACGGCGCTCAGGTTGTCCGCGGTGGCACCTCCGGTCGAGGAGATGGCCCACTCGATGAAGGTGCGGACCGCCAGAGCCGTGTCCGAAGAGGTGATCTTCGACGGGTTGATGATCAGGTACTCGAAGTTGACGATCGGGTACGCCTGGGCGCCCGTCTCGTAGATCAACGAGGCCGCGAGGCTGGCGGGAACCTTGGAGGCACCNNGTAGGCGATGCAGCCCGGCGTGCTGTGGCAGGTGTCGACCATGGCGGGGTTGCCGGCCGCGGTGAGCTCGCTGGTGACCGTTGGCCAGGGCACCGTCGTTCCGAAGGCCGGGCCGCTGGCCCAGCTCGTGTTGGTGGCGCTGAGGAAGGAGGTGAAGATGAACGTGTCACCCGAGGAGTCGGAGCGCCGCACCGGCACGATCGGGGTGGCGGGCAGGGTCACGCCGGTGTTGAGGGCGACGATGGCCGGATCGTTCCAGACCTTGATGGTTCCGGAGTAGATCTGAGCGATGACGCTGCCGCTCAGCTTGAGGTTGGTGATCCCGGGCAGGTTGTAGTTGACCGCCTGGGCGGAGACGGCGATCGGGATGTTGAGAGCGCCCGCGTTGGCGGTGACCTGGGCGGCGCTCAGGTAGGCGTCGGAGCCGCCCAGGTCGATGGTTCCGCTGAGCGCCTCAGATTGGCCCGTCCCCGAGCCGCCGGCGGCGGGGGTCAGGGTGATGTTGGGGAACGCGGCGTTGATGCCGGGAGCCAGCTTCTGCAGGTACGGGTAGAGCAGGCTCGAACCGGCCTCGGACAGCGTCTGCGGCCCGGCTGGGTTGCCGGTCTGCACGGCCGCGGCGGTGGGAGTGCTGCTCGCGCTGCTCGCCGCGCTGGTGGGCGGCGCGGTGACTGTGCTCGTGGAGCCGCAGGCACTCACCAGGACCGCCCCGGTGATCACCGCAAACCCGATGGACGCGTGTCGACGAACGTTCATGAGACCTCCCCTTCCAGGATTGGATGTGATGACGGTGATGAGGGCCGCGGGCGCGGGCTCATCCGATCCGACCGCTGACGTAGGCCCGGCTCCTCTCGTCCGCCGGGTCGTGGAAAAAGGTCCTCGCCGACGTCGCCTCGACGACCTTGCCCTTCATGAGGAAGAGGACGTTGTCGCTGATGCGGCTCGCCTGGGCGAGGTTGTGGGTGACGATGAGAACGGTCATGTGCTCCGAGAGCGTCTTCATGAGCGACTCGATGTGATCGGTGGTGTCGGGGTCGAGTGCCGAGGTGGGCTCGTCGAGCAGGATCACATCCGGGGAGAGGGCCAGCGTTCGGGCCAGGCAGAGCAGCTGCTGCTGGCCCCCGGAGAGGCCAAACGGCGAGCCGTGGAGACGGTTGCTGACCGCGTCCCAGAGGCCGACCATGGTGAGGTTCTCGCGGACCAGCTCCCGCACGTTGCCGCGGTCGGCCAGCCCGTGAGCCCGTGGAGCGAGGCCCACGTTCTCGGCGATGCTGCGCGGGAAGGGGTTGGGGCGCTGGAAGAGCATCCCCACCCGGCGTCGCACCTCGCGCACGTTGACGTCCGGGCCGTAGATGTCCACCCCTTCGACGACCACCGACCCGCTCACCTGCATGCCCGCCACGTGGTCGTGCATCCGGTTGATGGAGCGGAGCAGGGTGGTCTTGCCGCAGCCGGTGGGGCCGACGATGGCGGTGACCTTGTTGGGCTCGAAGAGGGTGCTGATGCCGTCGATGAGCGGCGTCCCGCGAAACTTGACGCTGAGTCCCTCGATCGCGACCCCCGCCGCGACCTCCTCCTTGGTGGCGACATTGGTCCCTGCTAGTTGCATGGAATCGGTGACCACGGAACGAGAGTAGGAATTCGGGGGTTGTGGCCGGGTTGCATCCGGATTAAGAACCGGTGAAGGGCCCGACTCCGCATCTCCCGGGTCGGCCTCGGCCGGCGCCTGCTCGCCGTTCATCCGGGCTCCGTCTCGGCGGCCTGGCGGGGAGCGGCGGGCATCTCGACGATGAAGGTGGCCCCCCGGCGCGGCTCGGACACCACGCGGATCGAGCCGCCGTGGGCCTCCACCACGTGGCGGGCGATGGCCAGGCCGAGCCCCGATCCCTCCCCGTCGCGCTGGCGTGAGCTGTCGGCCTTCCAGAAGCGTTCAAAGATCCTCGGCAGGTCCTCGGGGCGGATGCCGATCCCGGTGTCGCGCACCACCAGCTCGACGCGGCTCTGCTCGAGGAGAGGCCGGGCGCTGACGGTGATCCGGCCCTCCGGTGGTGTGAACTTGATGGCGTTGTGAACCAGGTTGCGCAGCACCTGACCGAGCCGCCGCGAGTCACCGAGAAGTGGAGGGGTGGCGGGGTCCACGTCGACCGTGACCTCGATCAGCCGCTCCTCGGCGAGGGGCAGCAGCCGATCGACGGTGCGGATCAGCTCGACCACCGGCACCGGCTCCATCTTCATGGTCTGGCGCCCCGACTCGATGGTGCTCAGCTCCAGCAGCTCCTCGACCATCTGCGCCATGTGGCCGATCTCCAGCGCGATGCGGTGGACGAAGCCGGCGGCGACCTCGGGCTGCTCGAGAGCCCCCTTCTGGAGGGTCTCCACCAGCAGCCGGATCGCGGTGATCGGAGTGCGCAGCTCGTGGGAGACGTTGGTGACGAAGTCGCGGCGCACCCTTTCCAGCCGGCGCAGCCGGGTCTCGTCGCGCACCAGCACGATCACCGCGATGGTCTGGCTCTGGACCGGGAAGGCGCGCACCATGATCACCTCGCGGGCGCTCGCGATCTCGCGCTCCACCGCCGCTTCCGCATCGCGGCAGGCGGTGATCACGCGCAGCAGGCGGAAGTCCGCACCCAGCTCGGCGAGCGTGTGCCCCTCGCCCTCGCCGGAGAGATCGAGGAGACGGCACGCCTCCTGGGTCGCCAGCAGGATCCGTCCGCTCTTGTCCACGGCGATCAGCCCATGGCCCCCCTCCAGCTGCTCGCCGACCGACCGCAGCAGGCTGAGAGTCTGGTTCGCCGACGGAGATGCCGTGGTGCGTTTCACCGGAGCCAGCCCGGTGCGGGGACGGACGCGATCGGTGGTCAAGTGATGAGATGTTATCCATCTCCGGCGGTGCCGGTGCTGGCAGCGACACACCGTAGCCGCGCGTTAGTGATCCGACAATCGTCGCTTAATCTTCCGATAATCTCTGACGGCAGGTGGGGTTCATCGTTAATCTCCCGATAAGGTTTGGACGCGGTGCACGCGCCCGCTCGACCGCGCCGACGGCCACCGCTGCATAATGATTTCGCCGATGAGTTGCGCGACCGCTCTCACCACGTCGTACCCGCCGGCTGCGGAGATCGTGTGATGAGCGCGCCCGCCAAGCACGTGCTCATCGTCGAGGATGAGGACTCGATCCGCCAGACGCTCCGCTACAACCTGAGCCAGGAAGGCTTTGTCATCAGCGAGGCGAGCACCGGCACCGAGGCGCTCTCGGCGGCGCGACGGCAGCGACCTGACCTCATCCTCCTGGATCTGATGCTCCCCGAGCTGTCGGGGCTCGAGGTGTGCCGCATCCTCCGTCAGGAGATGACGGTGCCCATCATCATGCTCACCGCCAAGGGCAGCGAGCTCGACAAGGTGGTGGGGCTTCATGTCGGTGCTGACGACTACGTCACCAAGCCCTTCTCCCTCAACGAGCTGCTGGCGCGTGTTTCGGCCACGCTGCGGCGCGCGGAGATGTCCGGCAAGGAGCGTGTCGACGCGCGCGAGATCGAGGAGCTGGACAACTTCCGGATCGACCGCGGCGCCCGCACCGTGCACGTCGACGGCGAGGAGCTGCACCTCGCGCCCAAGGAGTTCGACCTACTCTCGCTGCTGCTTCTCAACGCGGGCAAGGTGCAGTCCCGCCAGGTCATCATCCAGCGGATCTGGGGCAGCAAGTTCTACGGCGACCACAAGACCGTGGACGTCCACGTGCGCTGGCTCAGGGAGAAGTTCGAGCGCTTCGACCGGCTGCCCTTCCGCATCACCACCGTGTTCGGCGTCGGCTACCGCATCGACAGGCTGGACCAGGCGAGCTGAGCCCCCGCGTCCCACCTACCATGGGGCCGATGGGCTCCAGGGTTACGGCCGCACCCGGCAACTCGCGGGCCGCTCCGACGCTCGATCGGGGATTCTTCGCCGGGGCCACCCTCGACGTCGCCACCGCGCTGGTCGGGTCGAGGCTCCTGTGCGACGCGGGGACGCCCCGGGAGGTGCGCGCCGTGCTCGTGGAGGTCGAGGCCTATCTGGGAGTGGAGGACCCGGCCTCCCACGCCCACCGGGGGCCCACCCCGCGGGCGGCGATCATGTTCGGAGCACCCGGCCACCTCTACGTCTACCTCTCCTATGGGATGCACTTCTGCGCCAACGTCGTCTGCGAGCCGGAGGGCGTCGCGGGTGCAGTCCTGCTCCGTGCCGCCGCCGTCGAGGTGGGGGAGGAGGTGGTCCGGTCCCGGCGGGTTCGCGGCGGGCGGCAGCCGGCCGCTTCGGCCCTCCTGAGCGGCCCCGGCAACCTGGGCGCGGGACTCGGGCTAACCCTGGCCGACAACGGCCTCGACCTCTGCGACCCCGACTCGCGCCTGCGCATCCTGGAGAGGGAGACGGAGGAGGTTCCTCTGGCGGTGGCCCCTCGGGTCGGGATCACCCGAGCCGCCGACCGCCCCCTCCGCTTCGCCTGGAAGGGCCATCCCGCGGTCTCCCGCCCGCTGCCATGGCCGCGGTGCCCATCGGCGGGGTGAGCCTGGACACAAAGAAGGGGCCGGCGGTGCCGGCCCCTCAATTTCATTTGCCGATATTCGGCGGCCCGGCGGAGAAGTCGGGCCTTGTGCGGCACCATCCGGTGCCAGGTGACGTGCCCGGGGCGTCTCGCCTCGACACCTGCTCGCCCGCAACGCTCTCGCAATTCAACTGCCTGCCGGACCACCCCCGGGCGGTCTCACGGCGGCGCACGCCGGGTGAGGTGACGAGGGCCCGCGCCGGGCCTTACCTCTCGGCCCGCGTGTGCCTCAGGAGCTCGTATACACCACGCATCGAAGCCTTACCTCCGTATGGATCGCGTTGGCTTCTGTCTCTAGCGTACCCCCTTGGACCGGTCTGTCAACCATGGGGCGCGTGACGATGATTTGGTGCGATCGCATCGAATCGCCCCTCATCCCCATCGCCTGCGCCGCCTCGTAGACTGAGCGGTGGGGCAGAGCCTAGAATATGAACGTCCGTTCGTCCCCGGAGGCAGCATGTCCGGTCACAGCAAGTGGGCTGGGATCAAGCACAAGAAGGCGATCGTCGACGCCAAGCGCGGCCAGGCCTTCACCAAGGTGGCCGCGGAGCTCTCCGTGGCGGCGCGCGAGGGCGGGGACGACCCGGTCGGAAACTTCCGGCTCCGCCTCGCCATCCAGAAGGCGCGCGAGGTCAACATGCCCGCGGACAACATCGAGCGGGCGATCCAGCGGGGCGCCGGCGGCAAGGACGGGGTGAAGCTGGAGGAGGTCCGCTACGAGGGCTACGGGCCCCACGGCGTGGCCGTGATGCTGGACGTTCTCACCGACAACCGGAACCGCACCGTGGCCGCCATCCGCAACCTCTTCACCCGCTCCGGAGGCTCGCTGGGGGAGGCCAACAGCGTCGCCTGGATGTTCTCCAACCAGGGGATCATCCGGATCGAGGCCGGTGCGCGCGACCCCGAGGAGATCGCCCTGGAGCTGCTCGACCTGCTCGACGTGGGCGCCGACGGGGACATAGCCGTCGACGGGACGTCGGTCCAGGTGTCGCTCGCGCCCCACCTCTTCGAGGAGGCGAGGCGGCGGGTGGAGGAGGCGGGTTACACGGTGGAGGCGGCCGAGGTGACGATGAACCCGGGTACGTCGATCACCCTCGACGCCCCCCAGGCCCGGCAGGTCCTGCGCCTGCTCGACAGTCTCGAGGATCTGGACGACGTCCAGCAGGTCTACGCCAACGCGGAGATCCCCGACGAAGTCCTCGAGTCGGTCACGTCGTAGCCGCGAGCTGAGGTGAGGGTCCTGGGCGTAGATCCCGGCCTCGGGCGAACCGGCGTCGCCCTGGTGGAGGGCCACCCCGGCTCACTGCGGCTGATCCACGCCGAGTGCATCGAGACCGGCGCCGAGGATGCCGCCGGTCCCCGCCTTCTGGAGCTCTCCCGCCGGCTGGCTCAAGCAGCCGGGTCCCTCCATCCCGAGGTCGCGGCGGTGGAGCGGCTCTTCTTCTCGACCAACCGCCAGACGGCGATGCGGGTCAGCCAGGCACGGGGCGTCATCCTCTGCACCCTGGCCGCGGCCGGGATCCCGATCGCGGAGTACACGCCGAACGAGATCAAGGAATCGATCGCCGGCTATGGTGGGGCGACCAAGCGCCAGGTGCTCCGGATGTGCGGGGCGCTGCTCGGCGTCGAAGAGATCCCCGGGCCCGATGACACCGCCGACGCCTGCGCTGCGGCCATCTGCCACCACCACCGAGCCGGGCTCCAGCCCCAGGTCGCGCCGGCGCCGGTGTCCCGGGTGAGCCCGGCGCTGGAGCTCGCCATCGCCGCCGCCCGCGAGCGGTCGGG
>PLAK01000004.1 GCA_003134115.1 Candidatus Changshengia sp. | reverse complement strand
ACCCCACTCAGCCCGGCGTCGATGACTCGCACCTCCTCCACCCAGTTGCGCGCGCACAACTCCCAGGGGTCGCCCCCGCCGAGCGCCCAGGCCTCCGGGGTATCCCCGCACCACCACACCGTGCTCCCCTCCCACCAGTCGACCCGCGAGAGCGAGAGGGCGACCGCGCGACCGTCCCGGGTGAGGTCGATGAAGCGGGCGTCCGGGAACGCCTTCGCCAGCAGCCCGATGCGCCGGTTGTTGTCTATCCTCTTGTTGATGAAGTGCGTTCCACCGCCCCATCTCACCGCCCCCGACGCCGCTCGCCGGAGGGCACGCACCTGCGCCGATTCGGGGACGCTCGAGCCCTCGCCCACGCCACAGTGCGCGAAGATCGACTCGCCCTCCACGGGCATCGGGTAGA
The DNA here is from genome assembly GCA_003134115.1 of Candidatus Changshengia sp. Lineage (GTDB taxonomy): Bacteria > Chloroflexota > Dormibacteria > Aeolococcales > Aeolococcaceae > Changshengia. The sequence goes on along the minus strand of PLAK01000004.1, from coordinate 5,327 downwards.
GCCGCTCCCCGAGGCTCCGGGTGCGCGCGTAGACGTACGCGTTGGAGTCCGTCCCGAACCAGACACGCCGGCGGGTGCGCGGGGTGTGTCGCGCCACTCGATTGGTCAGGGTGAGCTGGGGTGCACCCGGTACCCGCCGCATCCAGTTGTTGAAGTACGCGCTCTCGGGATGCAGGCAGAGGGCCTTGTAGAGGAGGCTCGTGCCGGAGCGAGCCGCGCCAATGATGAACGCGGTTGGTGGTGACTGGACGCTCACGGAGCTTCGATTCTCGCACAGACAGGGAAGATCACGGACCGGCGACCACATCCGGCTCGGCTTCCCACCCAGAGAGGCAAGCCGCAACCTGCCGCCCCGCGGGGGGTGCCGCCAGGGGGCTCCGATAGCCTCACAGCCCATGTGGGCGGGGCGATCCCCCAATCTGGGTATGGATTTGAGGCAATCGGCGTCCTACGCTTCTGGTTGTCGTCGCGCCTGCCCGATCATCACGCCCGTTGTCGGAATGGCGGAATGACCGACACGGCGGGACCTCCGGAGGCGACGCCAAGCACTACCTCGAGCCGACATCTCACCGCCGGGCGAGGACGTCCGATGGTGGTGGGATCCGAACAGCATCCGAAATGCGACGCGGCGGTTGACCGCCGGAGGGGGGACACGATGGCCAAGGGTTTCGTGATCTGGCTGACCGGGCTCTCGGGCGCCGGCAAGTCGACCATCGCAGGACGACTCGTCCAGGAGCTGGGAGTTCTCGGCCGGCACGTCGAGGTACTGGACGGCGACGAGGTTCGCACGCACCTCTCCAAGGGCCTGGGCTTCTCGAAGGAGGATCGCGACACCAACATCCGACGGATCGGCTTCGTGGCCGGGCTCGTGGCGCGGAGTGGTGGGATCGCGATCACCGCGGCGATCTCTCCGTACCGCGAGATCCGCGACGAGGTCCGGGCCAGGACGCCCAACTTCGTCGAGGTCTACGTCCGCTGCTCCATCGAGGAGCTCACTCGACGTGACGTCAAGGGGCTGTACGCCAAGGCGCTGGCGGGCGAGATTGCACATTTCACGGGGATCAGCGACCCGTACGAGGAGCCGCTGAACCCGGAGATCGTGGTCGACAGCGGTCGCGAGACGGTTGAGGAGTCCACCGAGCGCATTCTCGATCGCCTCGAGGTGCTCGGCTACATCGCACGCGGGGTGCGCGAGCACCTCGCCACCGGCGCTGAGCTCGATCGACTCCTGGACGAGGCTCGCACTCTGCCCAGTCTCGACCTGGACCCTCGGCAGGCGGCGGACGCGGGGATGCTGGGAATCGGCGCGCTCGCCCCGCTCCACGGATTCATGGGGCCCGCCGACTACGCAACGGTGATCGAGAGCGGCCGGCTGGTGGGCGGGCAACCGTTCACGATCCCGGTGGTGCTGCGTCTCAAGGACGAAGGTGCCGAACGGCTACGCCACATGTCGCGGGTGGCGCTGCGCGCGGACGGCGCGCCGGTGGCGATCCTGGACATCACCGACGTCTATCGCACGGACCCCGCCAGCGAGGCCTGGAACGTCTACGGGACGGATGACAGCGCCCACCCCGGTGTGCAGCTGCTCAAGAGCTCGGGCGACTGGGCCATCGGCGGACCGGTGACGGCCCTGGCGCGCCCCTCCACCGGCTTCCCCGGCTACGACCTCACTCCGCTCGAGGTTCGGAGCCTGATCGCAGAGCGCGGCTGGCAGACGACGGTTGGTTTCCAGACCCGAAACCCGGTGCACCGCGCCCACGAGTACCTGCAGAAGGTCGCGCTGGAGAACCTCGATGGTCTCCTCCTCCACCCCCTCGTCGGCGAGACCAAGAGCGATGACATCCCCGCCGACGTGCGGATGGCGTGCTACGAAGCCCTGCTGGACGGGTACTACCCGAAGCAGAGAGTCCTTCTCGCCACCAATCCTGCGTGGATGCGCTACGCCGGCCCCAAGGAGGCGGTGTTCCACGCTCTGATCCGGCGCAACTACGGCTGCACCCACTTCATCGTCGGGCGCGACCACGCCGGCGTGGGCAGCTACTACGACACCTACGCCGCCCACCGAATCTTCGAGCAGTACCAACCGGACGAGCTGGGTATCGAGATCCTGCGCTTCGAGCACGCTTTCTACTGCCGCGCCTGCGGGGGCATGGCGTCGACCCGGACATGCCCGCACCCGACCGCGGATCACGCCGTGCTGAGCGGCACCCGGGTGCGCGAGCTGCTCACCCTGGGGCAGCCCCTGCCGGCTGAGTTCTCCCGGCCCGAGGTGGCGGCCCTGCTCCGAGATGCCACTGAGAAAGTGGCCTGAGCCCACCGCCCTCGACGGATAGCTCCGCGGGACCACCGCCGTGCCCCCCGCGGAGCTTTCCGTTGGCGTACCGTATGGGCCGTCGTGGCCACATTCCATCTGACGCCGGCCCGCTGGGCCTCAGTGTGACGCTGGGCTCCGATGACTGAGGCCGCTCGCGAGCGCCTGCGCGTCCTGGTCGTCGACGATCATCGGGCCGTCGCGGAGGCCATTGCCATGGCCATCGACCTCCGCTCGGACATGCGCTGCGTCGGCATCGCCTCCACCATCGACAACGATCTTGTCGGCAGCGACGTCAGCATCGGCTGCGACACCGCGATCAACGTGACGCTGGAGGCGATCGACCATCTGCGCACCACCGGATCGTCGCACAACCGCGCCTTCCTGGTGGAGACGATGGGACGCGACTGCGGCTACCTGGCGATCATGGCGGGGCTGGCGGGCGGTGCGGAGGTCATCTCGACGCCGGAGTTCGAGGTGTCGGCCAGCGTGATCTCGGAGCGGCTGCGCGCGGCGTATGAGCGCGGGAAGACCCACGCCATCGTGGTGCTCGCCGAGGGGGTGAAGGAAAACACGGCCAAGATCCTGGCGTATTTCGATGCGGACAAGCAGCGGTCGGGGTTCGAGCTGCGCGCCACGACGCTGGGCCACGTGGTGCGGGGGGCGCCGCCCAGTGCGTTCGAGCGGGTGTTGGCGACGCGGTTGGGGGTGGGTGCGGTCAAGTCGCTGGGGGACGGCGAGACGGGTGTGCTGGTCGGCTGGGTGAAGAACGAGGTGGCGCGCACGCCGCTTGCGGACATCGTCGGGCGCACCAAGCCGATGGACACGGAATTGCTGGAGCTGGCACGCATTCTGGCGAAGTGAGGGGGCGGACTTTACGCGCGGGACGGGGAGGCCTTGGTTGATGCGTCGTGATGGTTGCTAGCCGCGACGCCACGTACTATCGAACTTAAGCAACAAACTTGGAACCCGCTAAGCACGACCCGCGCATCTCGCAGCGCGCCGGCGCAGCCCCGCCACACCCAACCCCCCGCCCCACCGCTTGCCCCAACCCGACCGTTTCGCTTACCGTCCGCCCGCTTAACCAAACCCGACAACAGGCGCGCGCGCCCGAATTTTGGGGAGCCGGGATCATGCGGGGGATCTGGCGTCTGGCAGCGATCACGCTGCTGTCCGTGCTCGCCGTCAGCGGCTGCAAGCGGCAGCAGACCGCGTTCGTGCCGCCTCCTCCACCTCAGGTGATCGTCGCGCAGGCGCTGCACCAGCAGGTGACGCCGTATCTGGAGGCCACCGGCAATACGGTTGCCTACAACCAGGTGGACCTCGTCGCCCGCGTCTTTGGCTTCTTGCAGGACATCCGCTACACCGACGGCGCCATCGCGCATCGCGGCGACACGCTGTTCGTCATCGAGCCCGCCCCCTACCAGGCCAGGCTGCAACAGGCACAAGCGGCGCTGGACGCAGCGCAGGCGCAGGCGGTGCAGACGGATGCCGAGTATGACCGGCAGGCCTCGCTCGGCCGCACCGATTTTTCCTCCCGCTCCCAGGTCGATCAGGCCCGCGCGGCGCGTGACGCCAACCGCGCCACCGTAATGAACGACCAGGCGGGCGTGACGCTGGCGGCGACCAATCTTGGCTACACGCAGGTCACCGCGCCGTTCGACGGCATGGTGACGGCGCATCAGGTGTCCGTCGGCAGCCTGGTCGGCGCCAATTCGCCCACCACGCTCGCCACGATCATCCAGATCGATCCGATCTATGTCAGTTTTACCGTCAGCGAGCAGGATGTGCTGCGCATCCGGGCGGGGCTGCGGCAGGCGGGACTGGATGAGAAGCAACTGAACAAGGTGCCGGTCGAGCTCGGGCTGATGAACGAGACCGGCTATCCGCATAAGGGCACGCTCGATTACGCCTCGCCCACCGTCGATACCAGCACCGGCACCCTGATGGTGCGCGGCATCCTGGCCAATTCCGATCACAGCTTGCTGCCAGGCTTCTTCGTCCGCGTGCGCGTGCCGCTGCAGGCGCAGCGGTCCGAGGCGCTGCTGGTGCCGGAGACGGCGCTCGGCACCGACCAGGCAGGGCGATATCTGCTGCTGGTGGACAAGGACGACGTGGTGCAGCAGCGCACCGTCACCACCGGCGCTAGGGTCGGCACGCTGCGGGTGATCGCCTCCGGCCTGCAACCCGACGATCGCGTGGTGGTATCCGGATTGCAGCGCGCGGTGCCGGGGGAAAAGGTGGCGCCGAAAGCCACCGAGATCACCGCGTCGCTCGCCAACCCTGACAAGTCGTAGCCGCCATGATTTCGCGCTTTTTCATCGACCGGCCGGTGCTGGCGAATGTGCTGGCGATCGTCATGGTGCTGCTGGGCGCGGTTGCGCTGTGGCAGTTGCCGGTCGCGCAATACCCCAATGTGGTGCCGCCGACGGTGCAGGTCACCACGCGCTATCCCGGTGCCAGCGCCGAGACCGTCATGAATACCGTTGCGCTACCGATAGAGCAGCAGGTGAACGGCGTGCAGGGGATGCTGTATATGCAGTCCACCAGCACGAGCGACGGCAGCTACACGCTGACGGTGACGTTCAACATCGGCACCGATCTGAATTTCGCGCAGGTGCTGGTGCAGAACCGCGTCGCCAGCGCGACCGCGTCGTTGCCGACGTCGGTGCAGGCGCAGGGCGTGGTGGTGCAGCAGAAATCCACCTCTATCCTGCAAATCGTCACGCTGACCGCTCCGGGCGGCCGCTACGACAGCCTGTTCCTGAGCAATTACGCCACCATCAACCTGGTCGATGAACTGGCGCGCATCCCCGGCGTCGGTAATGTCAACGTGTTCGGCGTGGGCCAGTATTCGATGCGCGTGTGGCTCGACCCGGAGAAGATGAAGGCGCGCGGGCTGACGCCGAGCGACGTGGTGCAGGCGATCCAGCAGCAGAGCCAGCAGGTGACCGGCGGCCAGGTCGGCACGCCGCCCGCGCCGGCGGGCCAGGCGTTCCAATACACCGTGAATGTC
>PLAK01000019.1 GCA_003134115.1 Candidatus Changshengia sp. | reverse complement strand
CGCGCCGAGGGTGGAGCGGGCGCAGGGGTTGGAGAGGGCCGCGCCGAGGGTGGAACCGAGCGTGGCGCGGACGCAGGGGCCGGAGTCGCCGTCGGGTCCGCCGGCTGAGATTGGGGCGAAGGGCTGCTGGCTGCTGACGCGCTCGGAGAATCGGCGGGCAGCGTTGCAGCGGCCACGACGCTCGGCGGTGACGCCAATGGGTTGCCGTGGGCACCGAGCTGGGCTGGGGTCGGCATCGTCAGCACCAGGGGCAGCGCTGCTAGTCCGGTGGCCACCGCGGACGGGGCCACCGTGCTCAGTTGGAAGAGCGCGCTGCGGATGGGGGAGATGAGAGGGAACTGGGCCACCAGTGAGGCGATGCCCACGGCTCGCCAACACCGTCCCATCGAGACGTTGAGGAGGGCTCGGACCACCGCCGGATCGAATTGGGTCCCGGCACAGCGGACCAGCTCGGCCCGGGCGGCGGCGACACTCATCGGGCGCTTATACGGGCGGGCTGTGGTCATGGTCTCGAAGGCGTCGGCGACCGCTACGATGCGGCCGCCGAGGGAGATCTGCTCGCCGACCAGCCCGCGCGGGTAGCCGCTGCCGTCCCAATGCTCGTGGTGATGCTCCACCGCGAGTGCCCAGGGGCCGAGCCACGGCCGCAATGGATCGATGAGCCGAGCGCCCTCCTCAGGGTGACGGCGGACCACCTCCCACTCGGCCGGGTTCAGGGAGCCCTTCTTGTTGAGCACCTCAGCGGGAACCGTGAGCTTGCCGATGTCGTGGAGCATGGCGGCCCATCGCAGCCGGGCCCGGTCGGCATCTGGGAGGTGCATCTCGGCGGCGATGATCTCGGTGAACACCCGCACCCGATCCACGTGGCCGCGGGTCCGCTGATCGAAGACGCTCAGGGCGGCGATCAACTCCAGAATTGTCTGCATGTAGGCGATGTCCGCCGTCTTGCCGTGCGCCGCGCGTGCCTCCTCGAGCTGGTGCTGCAGATCGCGGGGCCGTCCCACCCGGCGGGCGACGGCGAAGCGTCGGGGAGCTTGGTCGGGGAAGGCCAGGGAGAGGTTGAGCAGGGCTGCGAGCGGGAGCAGCTGGCGGGTGATGCGCTCCACGGCGATCACGGTCAGCAGGGTGGCGTCGGCCACGGCGACCCACCAGCAGATGGTCAAGAGCGCTCCGGGGGGGCGAGACATCCCCCTGCTCAGCAACAGGGACACGACCAACCCTGCGGCCACGGGTGCTGCGTAGACGCTGCTGCGAAGGGCGGCGCTCAGGATCGGCCGGCGCTGCCACCCGTTGTTCGGGTTCGGGCGATCGGCGCCCGCTGTTGGGCTGCCCGAGCTCACCGCCCACCTCCGTCTTCGGCCCCGCGCCCCGGTCCCCGATCAACGGGATTCAGCGCGATTGCCGACGATCATCGAGGTGACCCAGGAGGGACAGCGACGTTGTCGGACAGGCTGCGACGGCCGTTTCACCGAATCGTTATCGACGGCCCTCGGACCACGGAAGGGAGCCCGGCTGGAGGCCGTGGGGAACCTCTTGACTTGCCGACATAGCGTCGCTATCATGGCGACAGTACGTCGGCAAAAGTCTCGGTGGTGGCGTCACTCCACGTTGCCGTAACCCGAACGGAGAAACATGCCCAAGATCTCGGCACCAACGGTGATCGAGCACGTTGCGCACCAAGAGGCCGCTGTCCTCGATGCGGCGATTGCCCTGTTCGTCAGGCATGGCTACGACCACGTCACGATGGCGGAGATCGCTGCCAAGGTCGGCCTGGCCCGCAACTCGCTCTACCGCTACTTCCCCGACAAGGCGCACATCATGGTGCGCTGGTTCCGCACCGAGCTGCCCATCCAGGTCGCGGTGGCCGCAGACGCCCTGTCGGGCGATGCACCGACTGCAGTCAGGCTCCGTCGCTACGTCGATGCGCAGCTCGACTACGCCGCCACGCCGGCCCATGGCCTGATCGCCTCGCTGGTCGGGGTGGTGCCCACCGTGGGCGAGCAGATCCGCCTCGAATTCATGGCCAGCCACCGCGACCTGTTGGCCCCCCTCGACGCCGCGCTCCGCCGGGCCGGCCTCACCAATGCCACCGATCGGAGCATCGTGGCGGACCTGATAGGCGGTCTCATCAATGCAGGTGCCGATCGAGAGACCCGCATCGGCCGTGACGAGATGGCCCGCGCGCGCATCGCCGGCGCCATAGAGCAGCTGATCAGCCCTTCAGAGCCCGGAGCTCGAGGATCCGCGCAGAGTCCCTCGACCCCGGTCCAGAAGGGCTGAGATGAGCGCGCGGACCCTCGACGGAAGCGCCACCGGCCTGGCCAAGTGGCTCCCGATGCCCTTCGTGGCGCTGGGCGTCTCGATGATCATCGTGGACGCAACGATCGTGAACGTCGCCGTGCCGACGATCATTCGAGACCTGCACGTCACCGCCAACACGGCGGAATGGTTCAACTCCATCTACTCGCTGGTCTTCGCCGCATTGCTGATCACGCTGGGTCACACCGCCGACGTCACGGGACGCCGCAAGCTCTTCGCCTACGGTGTCGTGGTCTTCGTGGCCGCCTCGCTGGTGGCGGCCACCGCCCCGACTGGCGGCGTCCTGATCCTGGGGCGTCTTGTGCAGGGCATCGGCGGGGCGATGATCCTGCCCACCACCCTGTCGACGGTCAACGCCCTCTACACGGGCAAGGACCGTGCCGTGGCCTTCGCCATCTGGGGTTCGACCATCGGCGGCATGGCCGCGGTCGGGCCTCTGCTGGGCGGGTGGCTGACCACGGACTTCTCGTGGCGCTGGGCGTTCCTGATCAACGTGCCGATCGGACTCGTGGTTCTGGCCGGGATACTCTTCGTCGTTCCCGAGACCAAGGACGCGCAGGTCAGGAAGGGCCTTGACTGGATCGGCAACCTGCTCGTGATCGCGGGCTTCGCGACGCTCGTCTTCGGCCTGATCGAAGGTGAGCACTACGGGTGGTGGAGCCAAGCCGAGTTCCTCACGCTCGGGCCATGGACCTGGCCGGCGAGCTGGCCCTCCGTCGTTCCTTTGACCTTCGCCATCGCCGTGGTCTCGCTCTTCGCCTTCACCTTCGTCGAGGCGGCCCGAGCCCGTCGCGGCAAAGTGGTCTTGGTCAACCTCGACCTGTTCAGGATCCGCAGCTTTGCGGCGGGCAACGTGGCGGTCACCGCAGTCAGTTTCGGTGAGTTCGGTCTGCTCTTCGTGCTCCCCCTGTTTCTCCAGGGCGCCCTTGGCTACAGCGCGCTCGACACCGGCAGGCTCTTCCTGGCCTTGGCCATCGGAGCCTTTGTTGTGGGCGGTGCCATTCCCCAGATTGCCAAGCGGATCGGGCCTCGCGGGGTGGCTCGGACGGGCCTCGTCTTCGAGATCGCCGGCATCGTCGGCCTCGGCACGATGCTCAGCACCACCGTGAGCGTCTGGGTCATGGCGGCGTGGCTCCTCCTCTACGGGATGGGCGTCGGCATGGCGACCGCCCAATTGACCGGGGTGATCCTGGTCGACGTGCCGGTCAAGGATTCAGGGCAGGCCTCGGGCATCCAGTCGACCGCTCGCCAGGTCGGCTCCGCGCTCGGCGTCGCCGTGCTCGGCTCGACCCTCTTGACGGTGCTGACCACGCGGACGACCTCTGCACTCGCTGCGGTGCCCGGCATCTCGAAGGTGGTCTCGGACCAGGTGGTCCAGATCGTGCGTTCCTCGGGCGGGACGGCCATTGGCTCGCTGGGCGCCATGCCGAACGGGACCGCCATCGTCTCCGCCGCCTCGGGCGCCGCCGTCGACGCGGCTCGCACCGTGGCCTTCGCCGCCGCCGGCTTCATCCTGCTCGGCCTCATCGCCACGGCGCTCCTGCCTCGAACGCCGGTTGCCGAAGTCTCCCGACGCCCGACGTGACAACCATCACCCGATGCGCTTCAGCGGAGGCACGCCCGCTCCCTGAAACGTCCTAGCCAGGCCTCGCCTGTCGCTGCGGGTGGATGGTGTCACCGTGGGCGAGCATGGTCACGAGCTGCTCAATGCGGCGGATACGAGTCTCGTCGCGCTTGGCGGTCGTCACCCGGTAGAGGACCGCATAGCGATTGGCCCGGCTCAACTGATCGAACATCGCCTGGGCCAGAGGGTTGGCCGCCAGCGCAGAGGCGAGATCTCGGGGGACTGCGATGGTTGCCTGGCCGGCATAGGCGGTGTCCCATCTGCCGTCGGCCTTGGCGCTCGCCACCGCGGCGATGCCTGACGGCCGCATTCGGCCCTCGCCGATCAGCCGCTCGGCGAGGTCCACATTGCGTTTCGACCACGCGCTTCCCGGCCGCCGCGGCGTGAACCTCCGCCGGAAGGTCCCATCGTCGCCCCGGGCGAGTTGGCCGTCCACCCATCCGTGGCAGAGCGCCTCCTCGAGTGCCTCGTCGTAGGTCAGGCGCGTGGGCTCGGTCGTGCCCTTCTTGGCCAGCACCAGCCATACCCCGCCGGCCTGGTCGACGTGATCCGCGAGCCAGCCCGACCATGCCATCGCGTCTGCCACGGTCAGCACCGGTACGTCTTCGGCCAAAGCGGCTCCTATCCAGATTCTGTACACGATTCTCCCATGTCAGCGGTGCCGAGGTGGATCGCCGGATGGAGCGACACCCGCTGCCGGGCGGCGTCCACAGCCTCCCGGTGGCCGAGGTGACCCAGCGGGAGGGCGCTCGCATCGAGTTTGTTCTTCGCCGCGGCGGGGGAGGTGCGGGCGGTCACCGACGCCCGAGTGGATTGGCGTGCCACACGTGGTGGCAGTGTGTCGCTCCACGCCAGTTCCGGAGCCCGCCCTCACGGATGCTGTTGGCACCCGAGGCCGCGGGTCGCCTACGATTCTGCGTGCGGATGCCGGCGGGACGGACCATCCTCGCGAGCCCAGGGGAGAGCAATGGACGCCTGGCACACCTTCTATGCCACCGCCGGCGGCGCCTCGGCCGCGCTCATCGGACTCCTCTTCGTCGGAGTCTCGATCCACCTGGACACGGTGGTCAGCCGTCGCGACGTCCGTTCCACAGCGCGGGGTGCCTTCCAGTGGCTGCTCGCCATCCTGGTCGTGTCGCTCGTGGCCCTGGTGCCCCACATCGGACCGCAGGATCTGGGCTGGACACTGGTCGGGATCGCTGCGGCAGCCCTGCTGCAGGTGGGGTTCCAGACCCGCGGCATCTTCGGCGCCGATCTCCTTCTCGGCGGCGCAAAGGCGGTCCGCAAGGTCTGCTTCCGCTTCGGGGTTGCACTCCTCCTGCTCCTCGTGGGCATCCTCTTCCTGACCGGTCAGCCATCAGCCACGCTCTGGCTGATGGCCGCGGTCTTGGTGCTGCTCGGTTTGGCCGCCCTGAACTCCTGGGATCTCCTCATCGACGTGGCCGAGGCGAAGCGGGCGGCCAGCGGGACGGAGGAGGCCCGCAACGAGGGTGACCTTCCCCAGCTGGGCGCGCGCTGAGATGAGCAACCACTGATCGGTCGGGCCGTCGACGCCGCCCACCGCCGATCACGTCCGTTGAGACAGCCAGCTGTAGATCGCATCCAGCTCATCGGCCCCGAGCAGGTGGCCACCGGGAAGCTCGTTGCGCTCGGAGCCGGGGATTCTCGACAGGAGCCACTCCGCGTGAGCCCGAGGGCACAGCACGTCGTCGGGTCCGTACCAGATGCTCACCGGTACCTGGATACCGGCTGGATCGAATCCCCACGGTCGGGTCATGGCCATGCAGTCGTCAAGCCAACCATCGACACCGTCGGTATGGGCGGCGATGGTCCTCTCCAGGTGGCCGGGGTCGGCGAGGCGGGCTCGCAAAGCCGCCAGGTCGGCCTCCGGTAGGTCGTAGTCGGAGGGGATCGATACTTCTCCCGCCCGGGCCGCTTCGACCGCTGCGCGAGCGAGCCGCTCGACGAGCGGGCGATAAGCGTCCTCCCCCTCGAGCGCGCGGGTGAACTCCTCGACGTTGCCCGGCGACATCCCTTCGAGCCAGTCCAGCCCGTCGGCGCTGTACGGGGCAGGCCCGACCACCGAGGCGCACCGCTCGACCCGGTCGCCCAGCAAGCGGGCGCAGGCGAGCGCATGCGGGCCACCACCGGATCCGCCCCATACCGCGAAGCGCTCCCAGCCGAGCATGTCGACCAACACGGCGACGTCCTCGACGACGTCTGCGATGCGCCGGCCCGGCCGGCGGGTGGACGCTCCATATCCGGGGCGATCCATGACCAATAGCTGAACGCCGTGGCGCTCCACCACCTCGGCCATGCGCGACCCCAGATGGCGGGTCCCGGGACTGCCGTAGTGGAATAGGACCGGGTGACCGTCGGCCGGCCCGTAGCGACTGAACATGACTCGGCGCCCGGCGACGCCGAAGAACTCACCTGACGTCTCAACCATCGCACATATTCTTCCACCGTGTCGGTCCTCGCGGACCTGCAGCTCGCGTGGTTTGACCTTCTCCACGCTGATGAACCGACCGCGGATCACCGGGTCTCCATGGCCAAGAAGGCTGCGGCCTCCGTGAGGACGGTCGTCCACCGGGCACCCCAAATAGGGGATTCCCACGTGGATATCCGTCTGGCATGTTCGAGCGAATGACATGAAGGGGGACCCCATGAGCAATCCAATACCCATGGCGTGGCGGGCGGTGCCGGCATTCGGCCTCGCTCTGATCCTGGCGGTGACGGTCGGCGGATCGCCCGGTTCCGTGAGCCCCGTCCTTGCCCGAGGGATGGTGGCCCGAGCGGTCCAGTCGCCCCTGCCAACCACCCCGCCCACCCAGAGTGTCACCCAGTCGGGGCCGGAGGTCGTAGCGGTGCCACCCGCCACACAGGTGCCGGCGGCGACGCCGTTCCCCACACCCAAACCCACACCGCGACCGCAACCGGCCGTGGCCCTCGCCTGCGGCGCGGGAGCCGCCCACCTCATCGACGTCGACCTGAGCACCCAGGAGTTGGTCGCGGAGGCGGGGGGTCAGGTGGTGCTCTCCACCCCGATCACCTCGGGGATGCCCGGGCTGCGGACTCCCACCGGCTGCTTCTCGATCTACCGGAAGCTCACCAACACGGTCTTCACCAGCCCGTGGCCGCCCGGCAGCCAGTACTACTACTCACCCATGCCGGTGGCCTACGCGATGGAGTTCCTCGGCGGCGGCTTCTTCCTACACACCGACCCCAATGAGCCGGACAGCGCCTTTGGCCCCGGCTCGGAGAACGGGCCCGACGCCAGCCACGGTTGCGTCCACGTACCCCTTGACGTGATGACCCAACTCTTCCCCTGGACCCCGTACGGGACGGTCGTCCACATCCACTACTGAGCGACGCTGCCGACGACGCGCGCCTTCTCAGCTGTGAGGAACGCGGTAGGTGAGGCGCACGACCCCTCCGACGTAGGACTCGCACGTCTCGAGCTCCAGCTTCGCCGCGGAGGTGTCATCGCCGAACAACCGCGAGCCCGAACCGGAGACGATCGGGTACACGAAGAGGTGCAGCTCGTCGACCAGTCCGTCCCGCATCATGGCGCGCACGAGCGTGCCACTGCCGCTGACGTAGATCCCACCGTCGACGTCCTCCTTCAACCGGCGAAGGCGCGTGGCGTCGTACCCGCCGAGCACCGTCGTGTTGGCCCACTCCACGCTGGGTGGCGTGGCTGCGACGACGTACTTGGGAGAGTCGTTCATGAACGGCGCGCCCGGATCCTCGGCAGCCGTGCGCTGCGACCAGGCCGGCGCGAACATCTCGAAGGTGTGGCGGCCGAGCAGGATGGCCTTGCAGCCGCCCATGAGGCTGCCGATCGCCTCTCCCATCCGGGGATCGAACGGGTAGTCGCCGGCCCAGGTCGGCGCGTCGATGACGCCGTCCAGGGTGGTGAACTCGTGGACGCGGATGGTTCCCATGGCTTTGACCTCCTCTTGACTGATGCACTCCAGGAGTGACGAACCGAAGGCCGACAATCATCGCTTGGGCGCCGGCGGCCCGCTCCCATTTCACTCCCAGCGGACCCGCGGACTCTTCTGGAGCCCCAGTGTGGGTCCTCGCGGACCCGCAGGATTAGGGCATCGACCCAGAAGTTGGTGTAGCCGGCGGGGTCAAGGGGGTCTTGCAGGCCCTCGACCGACGGTGTCCGCTCGCCATGGCCCGGCCTCGCAGATCGGCTCCCAAGACCCGTAACCGTCCCGATTTTGTAGGATTGTATCGTTAACCAAGGAGGAGCCCCATGACCACGACCTGGACATCGAAGGAGCCCGAAGGGATCTTCGGGCGCGCGACTGCTGAAGCGAGGCCAGCTCACAGCCCCGACGAGACCCGCCACCCATCTCCCGCCTACTCCGCTGCTCGGCACATCCTGGAGAGCCCCCTGATCGCGGCGCGAACCCGGCCGTACATGCAGGACGGAGACTTCGATTGGTTCGGCCTCCTGGCCGCGACCGAGACGATGTCGGGAGGCGAGCGCCTCCTGGTGGACACCGCCCACGACCTCTGGGAAGGGCGTGGCGAGGTCGACGTCTGGGGGATCTCCAAGCGTTTGGGGCCGTCCAATTTCGAGCGGGTCGTGCTGGCGCTGCGCATCTCTCGAGGTGAGGCCCTTCCCGAAGCGGCGTAGGCGGGCCGCTCCGCCGCTCATCCGACCCAGGGGTCAGGTTGCCGCGGCCGATCCGGTCGCCGCGGCCGCGAGCTGAGCGAGGCCGGCCTCGAGCGCCGACACGCTCGCCTCGCTGGGCGCTCCGAGGCCGTGTCGCCGGGCGATCCAGCGCGCCTGGTTGTACGTGAGCCAGGTTCGGCCCTGGTCGTCCTCCCATGCGAGGGCCTTCACCGGAAGGTCGATCCCAGCCGTCTGCCCGTCGAGCATCAGCGGCGTTCCGCCGCGCGGGTTGCCGAAGATGAGCAGCTCGGTGGGCCGGAGCCGCATCCCGATGGTGGCGGCGTTCCCCCCATGGTCGATGCGCGCGAAGATCTGGAGGCCGGCTCTCCTGGCAGCCGCCGTCAGCCTGTCCACGGTTTCGCGCACCGGGTAGGAACTCTCCAGGGTGACCATTCCATCATCAGGCATAGCTCTTCTCCGTTGTCCAGGTACGCTGTTCGTATCGTGACCACCAACCACAAGGTCCGCTTCGGCATCGGGCTCGAGACCGGCGTCCACCAGGTGCGCGAGATGCTCCGGCACGCCCGCCTGGCCGACGAGGCGGGTCTCGACGTCGTCAGCGTCTCCGACCATCCCTACTTCGCCGAGCGCGTCGACGCCTACGCCGCGCTGGGGTTCGTTCTGGGGGCAACCAGCAGCATCACCGGGGCGGTGATCATGACGAACCTGCTGAGCCGTCCGGCTCCCATACTCGCCCGGACCGTCACAGGACTGTCTGCGATCTCCGGCGGTCGTGTCGTTCTGGGAATCGGTGCGGGCGGGATGGAGGAGGAGATCGTCGCCCTCGGTGTCCCCCGCCTCTCGCCCGGAGCCCGAATACGAGCGCTGGAAGAGGCGATCGTGCTGGTGAGAGCCCTCTCCGGCGGCGGCGATCCGGTCACGTTCGACGGCGAGTTCTACCAGGTCACCGGGCTGACACCCGCGGCCGCACCGACGCCACCGATCTGGATCGGAGCGGGCGGCCCGAAGGGGCTGGCGGTGACCGGCCGCCGCGCGGACGGATGGATACCACCGCACCTCGCCGACTGGCGCAGCCCGCTGGTTGCCGGGTCACGGCCCATCATCGACGAGGCGGCTGCTTCGATGGGAAGAAACCCCACTGATGTGGACACCATCTACAACGTGTCGGGGCGCCTGGCCCGGGTCCCGCTACCAGAGACGCGCGACGACGAGGGCCGCTGGATCGGGGGCGGAGTCACGCAATGGGTGGAGGAGCTCACCCTCGCCGTGCTCGAACATGGCGCCGCCGCTTTCATCTACCTGGTCGCTCCTGGCGACAGCATCGGCGACACGACACTGAACCTCTGGGCACACGAGGTCGTGCCCGCCGTCCGCGAAGCCATCGCCCAGCGCTGACCTCCGGCCACCGACAACGTCTCCAGCTCAAGCCTGGGCGCCCCGATCAAGGCGGCCAGGCGGAGGTCAGCAGCCTCGCGCCCCGGCGCGACCACGGGTCGCGTTCGCTCATTCGCCGGGCCGGTCCGGGAGGGGGGATGGACCTGGCATCGGAGGCGAGGCCACGACCGTTCGAACAGTCGCCAGGCCCCCGCCCAGTCCGACCGCGACCGCACACGCGCCCACCAGCACCGCACCGACGGTGACCCCATTGAAGAGTTGGGCGGAACCCAGGACGCTGTAGAGCAACGTGCCCAATGGCTGCAGCCCGACCGCCTGGGTTGCGTAGAGACCCAGCAAACGGCCTCGGAGGGCGGGGTCGGCGTCGGTCTGGATCACGGTGATGAGGGTGGTGTTGATGGCCACGAAGGCGAGGCTCACCCCCACCAGCGCGGCCAGTGTCCAGCCCAACCAGGACGAACGTGCCACCGTCGCCAGGCTCAGCGCGTAGAGCACACCCCCACCGATCAGGAACCAGCGGCGCCCCCGGCCGCGGCCAAGGACGCTGAGCAGCAGAGCGCCGGCGAGACCGCCCACCCCGCCCACGCTGTACATCAGGCCCAGCCCGCCGGAGCCGACGTGGAGCCGGCTCGAGGCCAGCACGGGCAGGAAGGGCATGTAGGACACGCCGAGCAGGGAGAGCATCGCCCCCGCTCCCATGACCCCGCGCAGCAGGGGGTCGCGCCATGCGGCGGCGAAGCCGGCGGCGACATCGGTCAGCAGGCGCTGCGAGCTGGCCCGGCCCGCGGGGGCGATATCGGGGACGACCATCCAGAGCACCGAGATGGGGGCGAGATAGGCCACGGCCAGGCAGGCGAAGCAGGCGCCGGGCCCGGCGACCGCGTAGAGCACCCCGGCGATGGACGGCCCCACCAGTCGGCTGACGCTCATCGCCGAGGCGGCGAGCGCCATGGCGTTCACCACCAGCTCCCGGCGGACCAGGTCGGCGACCAGCGCCTGGCTGGTGGGGAGGTCGACGGCCGCACTGCTCCCGAAGACGACGGCGACCACCACGATCGCCCCGAGGTTGAAATGGCCGGTTGCGGCCAGGATCGCCAGGGTCGCCGCCCCGAGGCCCAGGGTCGACTGGGTGACCAGGAGGATGCGGCGCCGCGGGTAGCGATCGGCAAGCGCACCTCCGAACACGGAGAGTGCCAGGGCGGGGAGACCCGATGCCGCGGCGACGAACGCCACCGCGTTGACGCTCCTCGTCTGCGTGTAGACGAAGTAGCCGAGCGCCACCGTTTGCATCCAGGTGCCGAGAAGCACCGGCCATTGGGCCGACCAGTACCAGCGGTAGCTGCGTACCCGCAGCGCCGGGGGCAGCCAGCGGGGGCCCGTCACATTCCCCGCCGGCGGCAAGGCCGTCTCCATCCCCGTGAGTCTCCACGATCCGCCACCGGGGGAGGCGGTTGGGGATCGGCACCAGGCCTGGCGCGGCGCGGGAGAGGTCGGGCGCCAGCCCGGCGGATGGGGGATAGGATGGGCGCCATCGACACCGGCTTTGGAGGTGCGCCAGTGCTTCGTTGGGAGAGCGGACACGGACTGAGCAGGGAGGCTCGCGGCAGCGAGATGTGGTTCAAGGCAACTGCTGCGAACACCCAGGGTCGGTTCTCCCTGATGGAGCGGACTCTGCCGTCCGGTGGCCGGATGCCTCCGGCGCACCGACATGTCGGGAACGACGAGGCGTACTTCGTCCTGGAGGGAGTCGTGGAGTTCCAGGTTGGCGGTGAGGTCCAGAGTGGCGAGCCGGGGACTTTCGTCCTGGTGACCGCTGGAGAGGCGCACACGTTTGGGAACACGAGCACCGCACCGGCTCGGCTACTGGTTCTTCACGCGCCCGCTCTGGATGGCTACTTCGAGGACCTGGAGCGGCTCTGGGCCTCGCCCAACCCACCGAGCCGCGAGGCGGAGTTGAGTCTCATGCGGCGACACGGTATGGAACCCGCCTAGAAGGCGCGGTGGAAGGAGGCTTCGCGCAGGGCCACCAAGTCTGCCCTGACGTCCTCGGTCTTGATCGCTCCTTTCGTTGCACGGAGAGAACTGGCCGTCTCCTGCGGACGGTGCCTGTCGCCCAGGGACATAATGGAAAGGTGGCTGATCAGCCTCCACAAGTCGCGGGACTTCGTCGGTACAACCTCGTCGCAGGATGCATCCATCTGGCGCAGGCCGTGGGCATCGTGCTCCTCGCCAACAGCTTCTCGCTGCCGGTTCGGGCCACCTACCTGGCGGGGCCTCCGGGGCCGGGCGCCGGCCGCCTGGCGGTCACGCTGTTCAGCGTCAACTTCGCCTGGGCGATCGCGGCATTCTTCGGGCTGTCAGCCCTGGCGCACTTCACCGTGGCCGGTCCGCGCTGGCGTTCCTACACGGCCCAGCTGCTCAAGTGTCGCAACCCCTATCGCTGGCT
>PLAK01000092.1 GCA_003134115.1 Candidatus Changshengia sp. | reverse complement strand
GGTGGTCTGCGTGAGGTCGTTGGTCCCGAAGGAGAAGAACTCTGCCTCCTCGGCGATCTCCCCAGCGGTCAGCGCCGCCCGGGGCAGCTCGATCATGGTGCCGATCTTGTAGTGGATCTTGACCCCCGCCTCGGCGAAGACCGCGTCGATCTCCTTGACCACGTAGGCCTTGGAGCGGCGCAGCTCCTCGACGGTGCTGACCAGCGGGATCATGATCTCGGGGTAGACCTTGACGCCCTCCTTGGTCAACTGCACCGCGGCTTCCATGATCGCCCGCACCTGCATCTCGATGATCTCGGGGTAGAGGAGGCCGAGGCGGCAGCCGCGCAGGCCCAGCATCGGGTTCTGCTCGCGGAGGGCGCGCACCGCGGCGAGCATCTTCCGCTTGTCCGCGAAGCTCCCCTCGGGGTCGCCCCTGGTCTCGGCCTGGGTGACCTCGACCAGCAGATCCTCGAAGGAGGGCAGGAACTCGTGGAGGGGGGGGTCGATGAGCCGGATGACCACCGGGAGCCCGGCCATCGCCTTGAGGATCCCGTAGAAGTCACTCCGCTGGAAGGGGAGCAGCTCGTCCAGGTGGCGCTTGCGCTCCTCGGTGGTGGCGGAGAGGATCATCGCCTGCACGTGGGGCAGACGCACCTGCTCCATGAACATGTGCTCGGTCCGGCAGAGGCCGATGCCCTGAGCACCGAAGCGGAGCGCCAGCTCGGCGTCGCGGGGGTAGTCGCCGTTGGCCCACACCTGGAGCCGGCGGATCCCGTCGGCCCAGCGCAGCACCTGCTCCAGGTCCCCGCTCAGCTCCGGCTGGATCGTCGGCACCTTGCCGGCGATGACCCGGCCGGTGGAGCCGTCGATGGTGAACTCCTCGCCCTCGTAAACCGTCTTCCCGCCGGCCGTGAAGCGCCGGCCGTCGAGGTCGACGAGGACGGACTCGGCGCCGGCGACGCAGGGCTTGCCCATGCCCCGGGCGACCACCGCGGCGTGGGAGGTGCGGCCGCCCCGCGAGGTGAGCACGCCCTCGGCGGCGATCATCCCGTGGACGTCGTCCGGGTTGGTCTCGATCCGGACCATGATCACCTTCTCGCCGGCCTTGGCCAGGGCCTCGGCACGGTCGGCGTCGAAGACGGCCTTGCCGTAGGCCGCGCCCGGGGACGCCGCCAGACCGGTGGCCAGCACCTCGACCTTGGCGCTGGGGTCGATCCGGGTGTGGAGCAGCTGGTCGACCTGGACCGGCTCCACCCGGAGGACGGCCTCCTCGCGGGAGATGAGCCGCTCGCGGACCATCTCGACGGCGATCTTCACGGCCGCTTCGGCGGTGCGCTTGCCGGAGCGGGTCTGGAGCATGTAGAGCTTGCCGCGCTCGATGGTGAACTCCATGTCCTGCACGTCGCGGTAGTGCTTCTCCAGGCGCTTGGCGATGCGCTCGAACTGCCGGTACACGGTGGGCAGCTCGTCGGCCATGGCGGCGATCGGCTTGGGGGTGCGGATGCCAGCGACGACGTCCTCACCCTGGGCGTTGGTCAGGTACTCACCGAAGAGCACCTTCTCGCCGGTCGCCGGGTCGCGGGTGAAGGCCACACCGGTGCCGGAGTCGTCGCCCATGTTGCCGAAGACCATCGACTGGACGTTGACCGCCGTGCCCAGGTCGTGCGCGATCTTGTTGTAGTTGCGGTAGTCGACCGCACGCTTGCCGTTCCAGGAGCTGAAGACGGCGCCGATGGCGGCCTTCAGCTGGTCCAGCGGCTCGTCGGGGAACTCCTGGCCCTTGCTCTCCTTGCGGACGATCTCGCGGTAATCCGCGATCACCTCCCGGAGGGCTGCCACGCTCAGGTCGGCGTCGCTGGCGACACCGTGCTTGCTCTTGACCGCACCCAGCGCGTGCTCGAAGAGGTCACCCGAGATCCCCAGCACGATCTTGCT
Organism: Candidatus Changshengia sp.; assembly: GCA_003134115.1. Taxonomy (GTDB): domain Bacteria; phylum Chloroflexota; class Dormibacteria; order Aeolococcales; family Aeolococcaceae; genus Changshengia. The sequence goes on along the minus strand of PLAK01000092.1, from coordinate 39,761 downwards.
GAAGAGCTGGATGAAGCGACGGTGGGTGTCGAGGGCGAAGCGCTCGTCACCGGTGAGGCGGGTGAGGCCCTGGAGGGTGGTCTCGTTGAGGCCGAGATTGAGGACGGTGTCCATCATTCCCGGCATCGAGAACTTGGCGCCGCTGCGGACCGAGACGAGCAGCGGGTTGACCGGGTCGCCGAATCCCTTGCGGGTCTGGCGCTCCAGTGTCTTGAGGGCGGCGAGGACCTGCGCCCACATCCCGTCGGGGAACTGCTCATCGCGCTCGTAGAAGGCGTTGCAGGCCTGGGTGGTGATGGTGAAGCCGGGCGGCACGGGCAGCCCGGCACGGGTCATCTCGGCGACCCCCGCACCCTTGCCGCCGAGCAGGTCGCGCATCTGAGCGTTGCCCTCCTCGAAGAGGTACACCCACTTGGTCGCACCACGTCGACCGGGAGCCGCTTTGGTCGACGAGCGTGCGCCACGGGTCGAGGTGGTCCGGCCGACCGGCGTCGACTTCGTGGTCGTCCCGGTCTTCCTGGGGGCTCGGGGCTTCGTTGTCACGGGCATGTTCGGTCCTCTGGTCATCGCGATAAGAGCTAGGGCGGACCGAGGGTATCACCGGCACGGGGGCCGGCCGCCCCCTCGGCCGGCCGACCGCCGGCGGGAGTGTCCGCCGTAGGACAATCGGGTCATGGACACCACATCCCCAAGCCCTGACACGGATACCCCTTTGGTCACACCGGCCCAGCGGGAGGGGGAGGCGACCCGGGAGCAGGCGGTCTTCGCGGGCGGCTGCTTCTGGGGCGTGGAGGACGCCTTCCGCCACCTCCCCGGGGTGGTCGCGACCCGGGTCGGCTACGCCGGTGGGCACACCGAGCACCCCACCTACCGCGAGGTCTGCTCCCACACCACCGGCCACGCCGAGGCGGTGGAGGTGGTGTACGACCCGGCCCTGGTCAGCTACGAGGACCTGGTCACCGCCTTCCTCTTCGACATCCACGATCCCACCCAGCTCAACCGCCAGGGGCCGGACGTGGGCGACCAGTACCGCTCCGCGATCTTCGTTCGCGACGCGGGGCAGCGGGTGACCGCCGAGCGTGTCCTCGGAAGGCTCGCCGCGCAGAGCCGCTCCCGGCGCTCGATCGTCACCGAGGTCACCGACAACCCGCGCTTCTGGGAGGCCGAGGAGTACCACCAGCAGTACTTCGAGAAGCAGGGCGGTGGTGCCTGCCATCTCCCCGTGGCGGGGAGCTGGATGCGCGCCTAGCCCGACGGGCGTGCGCGGCCGCGTGGTTGCGCGAGGCTGCTCAGCCGGGCGCGGTGGCGACGGCCGCGGATCGCTCAGGAAGCGCTGGATCGCCGGGCCGAACCAGTCGCCCACCACCTCCGCCGGAGTGGAGGCGATCGGCTCCAGCTTGACCACGTAGCCGACCACCGCTCGCCACCCCAACCTGCCTGCGCGGGCGGTGGCTCCAGCCGGGTGTCACGAAGTCGAAAGGCAGGCCACCCATACTCCGGGTCAGTCCCTGTCCGCACCCGATCTTCGCCCGGGCGGGCTGGCGGCCGGCCGACGCCCAGGCCTGCCTCGCCCTCAGCTTGGAGACTTGTGATGAACGAAGACCTTCCCGGCGAGACGCCCTCCCGCGGGGATGGCGCCGCCGCGTCGGACCCTCTCCGTGACTCCCCCCCGTCCGCCCGGCGCGGGCGCCTCCTCGGACTGCGCCGGAGCGCCGGCCTCGCCTCCGCCGTCGCCGGGCTGGTCCTGGGCAGCGCGGTGGCCGGATTCCTGATCACCCGGGCAACCGGCCCGTCGACGTCCGTCTCGGCGGCCAGTGCCGCGGACACGACAAGCAGCCCTTCCCCGGGTGCGCATCCTCGGGGCGGCTTCGGGGGGCCGAATGCGCTCCTGGGTGTCAACCTGCTCCAGGACGCGGCGACCACCATCGGCATCAGCGAGCAGACCCTGGAGAGCGACCTGCAGGGCGGTCAGACCGTCGCCCAGGTGGCCACGGCCAACCACACCACCGCACAGGCGGTGATCAACGCCCTGGTCGGCGATGAGACCACGGCGATCGACAACCTGGTATCGAGCGGCAAGATCACCGCCGCCCAGGGGACCAAGCTCCGAGCCAACGTCACCGCGATGGTCACGAACTTCGTGAACCAGACCCGCCCGGCCACCGTCCCCGGCTCCGGCGGATCCGGTGAGCAGGCCGCCCTCCAGGCGGCGGCGACGGCGATTGGCGTCTCCGTCTCCGATCTCCAATCCGACCTGGCCAAGGGTGAGAGCATCGCGAGCGTCGCCGCGGCTCAGAGCCCCAGCGTCAGCGCGAGCGCCGTCGTGAGCGCGGTGACCACCGCGGTCGACAGCCAGATCAGCGCCCTTCAGAGCAGCGGCAAGATCACCTCGGCCCAGGCGAGCACGCTCACCTCGGACGTGCAGTCGCGGGTGACGAGCTGGGTCGACGGCGCATACCCCGGCTGGCCCTTCGGGCCCTTCGGGACGTTCGGCGGCTTCGGCGGATCGTTCTCGGGCGGCCACTGGGGACACGGCCCCGGAGCCTCCCCGTCCGCATCGCCGTCGGCGACCTGAGCCAGGCACCTCCCTCGAGACTCCGGCGGGCCCCCGCGGGCCGGCCAGAGTCTCGTCCGGCCCCTCACTGGGACCTGGCACACCCCGGTGGGTCAGATGACCCGGAGGACCTGATCGGGATCCCGCTCCCGGCGGGCGAGGGCACGGAGCACGGCCAGGTCGCCGTGGCGATGGACGGCGACGGCGACCAGGGCCTGGATGGCCACCTCGATCCCCGGAAGGTCCGGCGTCTTCAGGCCCACGCTGAGGCAGAGGTCGTCGGTGTGGAGGGCCAGCTCGATGATCCTCGTCGCCAGGTAGTCATCGAGGCGGAGCAGCTCGCCATCACGGACACTCACCAGCCGGCCCTCCGGCTGGTCCTCGAGACGGAGGTGAAGGCGGTTGAGGGCGCGATCCATCTGCCCGAGCAGGGCGCGATGGCCGACCAGCGCCTCCTCGGCGGAGGTCGCGCGGACCCGGACGTTGATCCCCGAGGCGAGGTCGGGCCCGACCGGGGCGAAGTAGGCGGCGGCCGAGATGATCACCGCATCGGCAGGCTCCGGGTCGTCGAGGGCCCGCTCGACGCGGGTCACGGCTCTCACGACGTGCGCGGCCAGGGCACCGACGGACATCTCGGCGAGGGCGCTCGGCTCCTCCCAGCGGAGCGCGACAACGGCGGCCGCGACCACCTGGCGGGCCACCGCGGCGGCCTCCAGGAAGGCGGCGCGTGTCCCGGCCACCGCCGCTCAGGCTCCGGAGCCCGCCCTTTCGGCGGTCCGCCGCCGGAAGGCGATCAGCTGGTCGCGCAGGGCGTCCTCCAGGCCGGTGATGGGCACTCTCACCTGGGTCATGCCGTCGCGCTCGCGGATGGTGACCGCCTCGTCCTGGAGGCTGTCGAAGTCGAAGGTCACCGCCAGCGGCGTGCCGATCTCATCCTGGCGCCGGTAGCGGCGGCCGATGGCCTGGGTCTCGTCGTAGTCGGTGGCGAAATGGGGACGCAGCCGGTGCTCGAGGGCGCGCGCGGGGACGGTCAGCTCCTCCTTCTTGGAGAGGGGCAGCACCGCCACCTGGACCGGGGCGATGTCGGGGTGCATCCGCAGCACGGTGCGCGTCTCACCGCGCACGACCTCCTCGTCGAAGGCGTCCATGAGGATGGTGAGCATGATGCGGTCGACCCCGGCGGCCGGCTCGATCACGTAGGGGATGTAGCGGCTCCCGCTCACCGGGTCGAGGTAGCTGAGGTCGACCCCACTCGCCTTCTGGTGTGCGGAGAGATCAAAGTCGGTGCGGTTGGCGATCCCCTCCAGCTCGCCCCACCCGAAGGGATAGAGGTACTCGACGTCGGTCGCCGCCTTGGCGTAGTGGGCCAGCTCGTCCTTCTCGTGGTCGCGCAGGCGGAGGCGTGAGCGGCGCACCCCCAGCTCCTCGACGTACCAGCGGAAGCGCTCGCCGCGCCAGTGCTCAAACCAGTGGTCGTCGGTGCCCGGCTCGCAGAAGAACTCCATCTCCATCTGCTCGAACTCGCGAGTGCGGAAGATGGAGTTGCCGGGGGAGATCTCGTTGCGGAACGACTTGCCGTTCTGGGCGATGCCGAAGGGGATCCGCTGGCGGCTGCTGTTGAGCACCGACTTGAAGTCGACGAACATCCCCTGAGCGGTCTCCGGGCGGAGGTAGACCTGGGCGGAGCTGTCCTCCACCGGGCCGAGGAAGGTACGGAACATGAGGTTGAATTGGCGGGGCGCGGTGAGCGTCCCGCCGCACTCGGGGCAGCCCGGTGAGCCCGGCGCCTTGCCTCGAGCGGCGCGCTCGGCCGGAAGATGGTCGGCACGCCAGCGCTTGCGGCAGCTTCCGGTGCAATCGACCAGGGGATCGCTGAAGCCGGCCACGTGGCCGCTGGCGATCCAGACCTGGGGATTCATGATGACCGACGACTCGATGCCCTCGATGTCGTCGCGCAGCTCGACGATCGACCGCCACCAGCGGTTGCGGATGTTGCGCCGGAGCCGGGTGCCGAGGGGACCGTAGTCATACAGGGCGTTGATCCCGCCGTAGATCTCGCTCGACGGGAAGAAGAAGCCCCGCTGCTTGCCCAGGGAGACGAGTCGCTCGAGCAGGTTCGCCGGGGGCGCCCCGGTCGGGGGCGCGGAGGCGCTGTCGTCGGAATCGGTGGGCATGGGCGGCAAGTGTATCCGCCGTCACCTTTCCAGGGCTCGGAGCACCTCCCAGGAGCGGAGACGCCGGTCCAGATGCTGCTCCAGCTCCCTCTCGATGATCGCCTCCAATGTGGCCAGCGCGTCGTGGTCGAGGCGGAGCCGGGCCCAGGTGGTGGCATCGCCGGCGGCGGCCACCCGCAGCACCTTGATGACACGGACCGGGCAGTCGATGGCAGTGGGATCCCCGCGCCGGCAGTCGGGGCAGAGCAGGCCTCCGCCGGCGGCGCTGAAGGCCGCCGGCTCCTCGGCCAGCCGGCGCGAGCAGGAGACGCACTGCTGCAGCTCGGGGGCGTAACCGAGCCGGTCGATCATCTGGCGCGCAAACCACACCAGCGCCCGGCGCGGGTCGCGCTCGGGATCGCCCAGCTCGTCGAGCGACTCCGCGACCAGGCCGAAGACGGCCCCGTCCGGGTGGTGCCCCTCGAGGACCCGGTCGGTCAGCTCGGCGACGACCGCGGCGCACCCGGATCGCCGGGCATCCGTGGCGAGCCCGGCGGGTGGCCCCGACGCCCGCTGGGCCTGGGTGAGCACGAGGAGCTCGCCCCGCCCCTCGGCGAGCTGCATCCGGCTGCGCTCAAAGAGGTCGGTCTGCGCCGCCATGCGACTGCCCGCCTTGCGAACCCCCCGGGCGATGACCCCCACCTTGCCGTGGCCGCGGGTGAGCACCGTCAGGACGCGGTCGGCCTCGCCGTAGTTGACCCGGCGGAGGACGATCCCCTCATCCGTGAAGCTGCCGGGCATCTCAGGCCCCGGCGGCGCCCGCGACGCGGCACGCAGGTCTCGCCGGGACGGCTCGGATCCGGGTGGACACGGCGGCGCCGTCAGGCCGGGTGATCGTCACCCGCCCCGGAGCTCTCGACGGCGGGGGAGCGCTTGACACCGTCGCGCTCGGTGGCAAAGGGTTCGGGGTTCACGATGCGCACGGTCTGGATGCTCTGCCGGCGCACCTGGTCGACGGTCAGGGTGGCCGAGCCGAGAGGCAGCTCCGCCCCCGCCTTGGGGATCTCCCCGAGGCGCTCATAGACCAGCCCGCCGATGGAGTCGGCCTCGGTCTCGCCGACGTCGAGGTGGAGCAGGTCGGCCACGTCGTCGACCGGGAACCGCGCGCTCATCACCACCTCGTGATCGCTCACGAACTGGACATCCTCGGTCTCGGCGACGTCGTACTCGTCCCGGATCGGCCCGACGATCTCCTCGATGAGGTCCTCGAAGGTCACGATCCCGGCGGTGCCGCCGTGCTCATCGACGACGACCGCGATGTGCACCTTGCGCTCCTGCATCTCCCGGAGCAATTCGCCGACGTGCTTGCTCTCGGGCGTGAAATAGGGCTCGCGGGCGAGCGCCGCGAGCGGTCGGGGGTCGCCGCTGCGAACGCCGTGGCGGAGCAGGTCCTTGGCGTAGATCACCCCCACCACGTTGTCCATCGTCGTCTCGTAGAGGGGGATCCGGGAGTGACCGTGGTCGACGATCAGGGAGATGAGATCACTCAGAGTGCGCGAGGCCTCGATGCCGACGACGTCGACCCGGGGCACCATCACCTCGTGGACCGCCTTGTCGGTCATCTCCAGGATGCCGTCGATCATCTGACGCTCTTCCTGCTCCACCACCCCCTCGCGCTCGCCCATGGCCAGGATCAGCTTGAGCTCGTCCTCGGTGACGAAGGGGCCCGGAGCGGCGTGGCCCCGGGTGAAGAGCCGGAGGAGGAGGCGGGACACCAGGGTCAGAGCCCCGACGAAGGGGCGCAGCAGCCGGGTCAGGAACTGCACCGGCGCGGCCAGGCGCAGCGCCAGCCGCTCGTTGAAGCGGAGCGCCAGCGACTTGGGGGCGATCTCGCAGAAGACGAGGACGAAGACGGCCAGGGCGACGGTGGTCAGCGCCTCGGCGAGGCCGTGGGTGTGGCCGGCGACGATCAGGGCGGTCGCCGTCGAGGCCACGATCACGGCGACGGTGTTGATCGAGAGGATGGTCGAGAGGTACCCGTTGGGGTTGTTGTGGAGGTGGACCACCCGGCCGGCCCGGTGGTCGCCGTCCTCGGCGAGGGTGCGCATCCGGAGCCGGGAGACCGAGGTGAGTGCGGTCTCGGCGCCCGCGGCGAAGGCGGCGAGCACCAGGCTGACGGCGAGAAGAAGGGCGAGCCAGGTCATGACCCGCTCGGTGGGGGATCAGCCGGGACCGCGCCGCCGGGTGAGGCGTCCCGGTCCCGCGGGCGGTCCGTGGAGGTGCGGGTTCCGGTCCACTCTGAGCTCCTCATCGGAACAGCTCGCTGACGCTCCTCCCCTCATGGACGCGCACGATCGCCTCGGCGATCAGGGGGGCCACCGAGAGCACCCGCAGCTTGGGATGGTTGTCCCGGGCGCGGGCCTCCTCGTTGAGGGGGATGGTGTCGGTGATGCAGATCTCCTCGATGGGCGCCTCGTGCAGGCGTCCCAGGGCGCCCGGCGTGAGCAGCCCATGGGTGACGATCACGTCGACCCCGATCGCGCCCTTGCTCATCAACGCCTCGCTGGCGCTCACCAGGGTGCCGCCGGTGGAGATCAGGTCGTCGACGATGACCGCGTGCATGCCGGCCACGTCACCGACCACATGGACCACCTCCACCGCGTCGTCGCGGGGACGGCGCTTGTCGATGATCGCGATGGGAGCGTCGAGGATGCGGCCAAGGGTACGGGCGCGCAGCGCGCCCCCCGTGTCCGGCGAGACCACCACCACGCTGTTGCCGTGGCGCTCTCGGACCCTGCGGGCCAGGATCTTGGTGGCGGTGAGCGCGTCCACGGGGATGTCGAAGAATCCCTGGATGGCCTCGGCGTGCAGATCCACCGCGATCACCCGGCTGGCCCCGGCCAGCTCGATGATGTTGGCCATCAGCTTGGCGGAGATCGGGTCGCGGGGCGCCGACTTCTTCTCCTTGCGCTCGTAGCCGTAGTAGGGGATGACCGCGGTGATCCGGGCCGCCGACGCGCGTCGCAGCGCGTCGAGGGTGACGAACAGCTGGATCAGGTTGTCGCTCACCGGCGGGCAGGTGGGCTGGATCAGGAAGACGTCGTGGCCCCGGACCGACTCGTGGATCTTGACGTCGAACTCCCCGTCGGCGAAGCGGGTGATGTCCATGGGGGCGAGCGGAAGGTCGATCTCGTGCGCGATCCGCTCGCTCAACTCCCGGTTGCCGGTGCCGGAGAGGAGCATCAGCTCCCCGTAGGGGTTGGAGTCACTCATGGGTGAGGGCTCCGATCCCGCCATCCCTCGATGTTGCGCTGACGCTCCCGGCCGACGGCCAGGGCACCATCCGGGACATCCCGGGTGACGGTGCTGCCGGCGGCGACGTAGGCGCCACGGCCGATTCGGACCGGCGCCACCAGGCTGCTGTTGGTGCCGACGAAGGCGCCGTCCTCGATCGCGGTCCGGTGCTTGTCGTGGCCGTCGTAGTTGCAGGTGACGGTCCCGGCCCCGATGTTGACGCCGGAGCCGACGTCGCTGTCCAGGACACAGGAGAAGTGATTGACGCGGCTGCCCGCACCGATCCGGCTGTTCTTGACCTCGGCATGCGTGCCCAAAGATACCCCCGATCCCAGCGTGCTGCCGGGTCTGACCCGGTTGAAGTGGCCGATCTCCACGCCGTCTGCGATCTCCGCGTCGTCGATCACCGAGGCGCCGATCCGGACCCGATCGCCGATCCGCGCGTCGCGGATCTGGGCCATCGGACCGATCTCGCAGTCACGGCCGATCACGGTCGCCCCGCGGAGCACCGTCAGGGGCCGCAGGACGGTGTCGGCACCGACCCTGACCGCCGCGTCCACATATGTGGTGGCGGGGTCGTCGATGGTCACCCCGTCCAGCATCAGCGCGTCCAGGAGACGGCGCCGCAGCACCGCCTCGGCGGCGGCCAGCTGGCGGCGATCGTTGACCCCCAGCGCCTCCTCGGGGTCGGCCACGGGCACCGCCTCCACCGCGGGGGCGAGCAGCGCGACCACGTCGGTGAGGTAGTACTCGCCCTGGGCGTTGTCGGTGGAGAGGCGCTCCAGGGCCGGCCAGAGTTGGCGACCCGAGAAGACATAGACGCCCGCATTGCACTCGTCGGGGACCGGGACACCGTTGCCGGGGAGGTCACGCTCCTCGACGATGCGCAGGACCCCGCCGTCGCTGCCGCGGACCACCCGGCCGAGTCCGTCGGCATCGCCGTGGACGACGCTCAGGAGCACGCAGGCGGCCCCGCTCGCGCTCTGGGCACGCAGCAGGCCGGCGATCGTCTCGGCGCGGATCAGGGGGAGATCCCCGTAAAGGACGGCCACCGGGCCCTCGGTGCGCAGCTCCGCGGGGAGGCTGCGCAGGGCATCGCCGGTCCCGCGCGGCTCGGGCTGGACGACGACCCGGGCGACTCCCTCGACCACTCCGCGCACAGCCGCCTGCTCGGGGCCGAGCACCACCACCGGAGGTGCCCCGGTGGCGATCGTCGCCGCCTCGACGACATGGAGGAGCATCGGCCTGCCGGCGAGGGGATGGAGGACCTTGGGCCGGGCGCTCTTCATCCTGGTGCCCTGCCCGGCGGCGAGGATCACCGCGCGCGGTGCATCTGCCATCTGCGCCCGAGTATACGGGGTGCTCCCTCGGGCTTCGGGGGCGACCGCCTTCCGGCGCCGGGCCGAACGGCCAGTCCGGCGGCCTGCGCGGGACCGCGGGCCGTCCGCAGCCGCCTCCCGATCGGGTCCCGGCGCTGCCGACGCCACGGTTTGGCCCCCATCCGTCCGTCCGCTCCCCCCGGCGGGGAGACCGCGGCCCCTGTATGATCCGGCCCGTGGCCGATCAGAGCGCCTCCGAGCGAGGCCCCGACCGCCGGCCCCGGGCGAGCCGGCTGGCGCGCCTCGACCGGCTCACCGCCATCCGCCGGAGCTGTGGCTGCCGCCGTCCCGCGGCGGGCCGGCCCGGCTGCATGCGGCTGCGCATCCCGCGCGTCCACATTCAAGTCTGAGCCCCGGGGAGAGCCCGGAGCCGCGCGTACGCCGCCTCCCGGGAACGGACCGCAGCGCCGATGGCGCTCCGCCGGCGACAGACGCCCCGCAGCGGGCGAGGGCTGGCTACGATCGCTGGTGCCACTGGGGAGTAGCCAAGTGGTAAGGCAGCGGACTTTGGATCCGCCATTCGAAGGTTCGAGTCCTTCCTCCCCAGCTCAGGCCCCGGCTGGTGGGACCTGGCCGGCGGCGGGCACCCACCGGCGGAGGGTCCTCGCCCTGATTCCGATCGCGGCGAACGGCGCGTTTCCGGGGTGGTGGATAAGCCGGACATCCCCCGTTGGGGTGATCTTTTGCCGTGGTGGATGAGCGGGGCATCGCCCATTAGGGTGATTTTTAGTTCGAGCCGTTGACAAACCCCAAAAACTTCTCCCACAATCCGGTCGCCCCATCACTAGGCGTTGAGAAGGTGATGTGGCTGGCGCGGCGTCTGTCCCCCACGGGGCCGGCGTCGCGAACGAAATCGTCCGCTGCGTGGAGGGCAAGACTCAGATGCGTATGGATCAGACAACCGGGGGCCAGGGGTCCCACAAGTTGCGGAAGATGACGGGGTTCAGCCTGGTGGCTGTGGGCGCCATGGTCGCAGCGGCCTGCGGCAGCACCTCCAGCACCTCCAGCTCCTCTTCCTCGACCGCCGTCGCACCGACGTTCCCGTCGGCCGTCACTCTCACCTCGCTCACCCCCGACCTCGAGTCGACGATGAGCCTGCTCAAGCCGCTGGCCACCTACGCGACCAAGGGTGCCAGCAGCCTGCTGATCGGGGTGATCCTGCCCGACACCACGTCGTCGGTTCGCTGGGTCCAGTACGACCAGCCGTACCTCACCGACGCCTTCGCTGACGCGGGTTTCACCTCTGCCGAGTTCAACATCCAGAACGCCCAGGGCAGTGACCCGACCCAGATCGACGACGCCACGGCTGACATCAACCTGGGCGCCAAGGTCCTCTTGGTCTGTCCCCTCGACGGACCGACCGGTGTGGCCATCGCGGCGCTCGCGCAGGCTCACAACGTCACCCTGATCGACTACGACCGGGCGATCTTCCCGGCGACGGGCAAGACCTACTACGTGAGCTTCAACAACGAGACGGTCGGCATGGACATCGGCAACGGGTTCCTCAGCTGCCTGACCTCGGAGAACGTCTCCAACCCAACCGTCTTCGAGCTGAACGGCGGTGAGGACACCGACCCGAACGCCATCTCCTTCGCTGATGGCTACAACAAGGTCGTCTGGGGCACGGAGTCCAAGACGGTCGCCACCCTCCCGGCGAAGAGCACCGCCGGCGGTGCCACCCTTGTCGGCCAGAACTTCGCGCCTGGCTGGAGCAACACCCAGGGCGGCACGATCTTCCAGGAGGCTTACACCGCCAACAAGGCGATCAACGCCTCGATCGAGGCCAACGACGGCCTCGCCAGCGCGGTGATCACGGACCTGCAGACAGATGGCGTGAAGGCCGGCACCTTCCCGACCACCGGCCAGGACGCGACCGTCCAGGGCATGGCGTACATCCTCGAAGGGTGGCAGTGTGGTTCGGTCTACAAGCCGATCTACCTTGAGGCCCAGGACGCGGTCATCATGGCCACCGCCCTGTTGGCCAAGATCACCATCCCGACGGACATCCTGAACGGCACCACCGTCGACCCGGCCAGCTCGAGCATCACCGAGCCGGCATCCCTGCTCAGCCCCGTGTGGGTGACCAAGGCCAACATGGAGGCCACGGTGGTCAAGGACCAGTTCGACACCGCCTCTGCCATCTGCGCCATCGCGGGTGCGGCGCTCTGCACCACCGACGGCATCTCGTAATCGTCTGACGGAGCGTTCCCACAAGAATCCTCCTCGGTGACGAATCCGGGCCGCCCCGCTGGGCGGCCCGGATCTCACCTCTCGTCGCCGCCCCGGGGAGGAACCCGGCGCGCCGCAACCTGACGGCAGATCTAGGTCAATGAGATGAGTGAACAGAACCAACCTGCCCCCCCCCCACAGCCGGCCGCGGCGGAGCCGCTCCTCAAGCTACGGGGGATCGACAAGCACTTCGGTCCCGTCCAGGCGCTGTACGGCGTGGACCTGGATCTGCCGGCCGGGCAGGTGACTGGTCTGTGCGGAGACAACGGGGCGGGCAAGTCGGTGCTCACGCGCTGCATCGCCGGGGTGCACCAGCCGGACCACGGTCAGATCTATTTCGAGGGGCAGCCGGTGCACATCCGCGGCGCCCGCGACGCCGCCGCGCTGGGTATCGAGACGGTCTATCAGGACCTGGCTCTGGCCGATAACCTGGATATCGTCCAGAACATGTTCCTGGGTCGCGAGCGGTTGCGCCGCGGCATGCTCGACGAAGACAGCATGGAGCGCTCCGCGGGCGAGACCCTGAGCGGTCTGCGAGTCACCTCGGTGCGCTCGATTCGACAGCCGGTGGCCTCACTCTCAGGAGGCCAGCGCCAGTCGGTCGCCGTCGCCAAGGCGGTGATGTGGAACTCCAAGGTGGTGCTCTTGGACGAGCCCACCGCCGCCCTCGGCGTGGTTCAGACCCGGATGGTCCTGGACCTGGTCATGCGGCTGCGGGACCGGGGCCTGGCGGTGATGGTGATCACCCACAACCTCAACGACTGCTTCGAGGTGGCGGACCGGCTGGCGGTGCTTCACCTCGGACGGATGGTGGCCCAGGGACCGGCCTCTGGCTTTGACCGCCAGAGCGTTGTGGAGTACATGACCACCGGGGGCTCGCGTGGACGGCCGCTCGAGCAGCCGGGTGAAGTTCCCGTTGGGAAGGAGGCCTGAGGCCGTGACCGGCATCCAGGGCGACCTCAAGTCCGGCACTCCAGGCGAGAAAGCCGCTGAGGTCCCTCAAGACGTCGACCTGACCGCGGCCACCGGGGCCGTCGCCGACGTCCCTCTCGAGATCCTGGCCCAGTCGCTGGGCGAGTATCTCCGGGGCTGGTGGCAGAAGCTCAAGAGTGGCGACAGCGGGCTGCTGCCCGTTCTCGTCGCGATGGTCATCGTGGCCATCGCATTCGAGCTCCTGACCCCGGAGAACGCCTACCTGCGGCCCAGCAACCTCGTCTACATCTTCGGCTTGAGCACGGTCTACATGGTGCTCGCGATGGGGGAGATCGCGGTCCTGCTGCTCGGCGAGCTGGACCTCTCCATCGGCGCCGTGGCGCTCATGGGCGGGACCATCGCCTACAAGCTGGTCCAGCAGCCGAGCCCCAACTGGCCGTGGTGGTTGGCGATCCTCACCAGCCTGGTCTGCTGCGGTGTCATCGGAGGGCTCCAGGGCACCCTGGTTGCGCGACTCAGGATCCCCGCGTTCGTCGTGACCCTGGCCGGCCAGCTGCTCTTCACGGGGATGCTGGTCGTCATCCTGGGGGGTGCCGACGGGTCACTCTCAGTCAGCCCTACGGATCCCAACCAGAGCGTCTTCTACAACCTGGTCCAGGGAAACATCGATCCGGTGGTCAGCTGGGCGATCCTGGCGGTGGTGGTCGTGGGGTTCGGCACGATGATGTGGCTGCGCGCGTCGGCCCGGCGCCGTTCCGGCCTGGTCGCCCCGCCGGCGAGCCTGACCGCCATCAAGATCGGGCTCATGGCCGTGGTCGGGGTCGTGGTGCTGATCATCTGCACCGTCAACCGGGGCGGCGCCTTCGCGACCATCGAGGGTCTTCCCTGGGTGATCCCGGTCGTGATCGTGTTGCTGGGTCTCTGGACCGTGCTTCTCCAGGCGACCCGCTTCGGCCGCTACGTTTACGCCATCGGTGGCAATCCTGAGGCGGCGCGCCGGGCCGGCGTTCGCCTGCCCGCGATCCGCACCTGGTGCTTCGTGCTCTGCTCGGCCACCGCTGGGTTCGCGGGCATCCTGCTCGGCTCCTTCTACTACGGTCAGTACAGCACCAACGTCGGCGACCCCGGTCAGCTCGTCCTCTACTCGGTGGCCGCCTCCGTCATCGGCGGCACCAGCCTCTTCGGGGGCCGGGGGAAGCCGATCCACGGTGTCCTGGGCGGGCTCCTCATCGGCGGCATCGCCTACGGAGTCTCGCTGATGAACCTGGGGTCGCTGTCGATCCCACTCGAATACATCCTGCCAGGCGGAGTCCTGCTGGCTGCCGTCCTCGTCGACGTCCTCTCGCGGCGTGGGGCCAGGACGGGGAGCGTGGTCCGTGTCTGAGAATCTGCATCTATCTGAACATGTCAGGGTGAGTGATGGCCCGGATCGATAGTGACCCGCTGACCGGCCCCATGGCGGGCACTTCATCGAGTGACCCCGCAGCGGCCGCTGTCGACCTGACTGCCGCGGCCGCGGTCGGAGAAGTCCCGCCGGAGATCGTGGCCCAGTCCATGGGCCAGTACCTGCACGTCTGGTGGCAGAGGGTGCGGGGCGGCGAGAGCGGGGTCCTGCCCGTGGTCCTGGGCCTCGTCATCGTCGGCGTCGGCTTCCAGATCGCCAACGGCAACTTCCTGTCACCCCAGAACCTGGTCAACATCTTCGAGCAGAGCAGCATCTACATCCTGCTGGCGATGGCTGAGATCTTTGCCCTGCTGCTCGGTGAGATCGACCTCTCCACCGGTCTGGTCATGGGCCTGGGCTCTGTCGTGGTGGTCGAGCTCGTCCAGCCGTCCGGGGCGGCCAGTTGCGCGCTCTGTCCGCATGGCCTCGCCTTCCCGGCGTGGCTGGCGATCGGCGTCACCCTGCTCATCTGCGCAGGTGTCGGCCTCATCCAGGGCAGCATGGTGGCCCGCCTCAAGATGCCGTCGTTCATCGTCACCCTGGGTGGATGGCTGATCCTCGAGGGGGTTTGCATCATCGTCCTCAACGGCCAGCCGATCTCCCTCAAGAATGTCACGGTCCCGGCTCAGGTCCAGATCTACAACATCTTCTGGGGGTACTTCAGCCCCACGGTCAGCTGGATCCTGCTGGCGGTGGTCGTGGTCATCTTGGCCGCGTGGTGGTGGTTCGGAGACGCCAGCCGGCGGCGTCGTGGTCTGGTGGCCCCGCCGCCCAGCTTCACCGCGATCAAGATCGTGGGCGTCGCGGTGGCGGGGGTGGTGCTCGTCGGCCTCTGCAACGTGAACCGGGCACACTTCGGGGTCATCGAGGGACTCCCCTACATCATCGTGATCGTCCTCGCCGTGCTCTTCATCTGGACCATGCTGCTCCAGCGGACCCGGTTCGGTCGCTACGTCTATGCCATCGGCGGCAACCCGGAGGCGGCGCGCCGAGCGGGCGTCAGCCTGCCCTCGATCCGGACCTGGTGCTTTGTCCTGGCGGCGCTGACCGCCGGGATCGCGGGCATCCTCTTCGCCTCGTGGCAGGTGTTCCTCACCACCAACATCATCAAGTCCTCGAACAGCTACGTGCTGCTCGCGGTGGCCGCCGCCGTCATCGGCGGCACCAGCCTCTTCGGAGGCCGCGGCAAGACCATCCATGGGGTCCTGGGGGGCCTGATCATCGGCGGCATCTACAACGGCCTCCTGCTCATGGGAGTGTCATCCGAGTGGGTCGACATTCTCATCGCCGTGGTGCTGCTGGCGGCGGGGACCATCGATGTCCTCTCCCGCGGGGGCACGCGCTCCAGGGCATGAGGCCCATGGATGGCGGTGATGCGCCTCCGGAGCCGCCGAGCCGGCGGCCCGGAGGTGCTTTTCACGCCCTGCGGGAGGCCAGCCCAGGGCGGGTTGGTGGTGACACATGAGTCCCGTGGCCTCCCCGGAATCGGTCCGCCGCCATAACCTGAGCCTTCTGCTCCGACTCCTCCATCAGTCAGGGGCAATGTCCCGGTCCGATATCGGCGGCGCTCTGGGGATGACCCGGAGCACGATCGGTGAGCTGGTGGCGGACCTCTGCGCCCGTGGTCTGGTGCTGGCCGGCGACAGCGCCCGCCTGGGGTCGCCCGGGCGTCCTTCGCTGGTGGTCCGTCCCAATCCCGAGGGCGCCGTGGCCATCACCGCCGACATCGCCGTCAACTCCCTCTCCGTTGCCGTGGTCGGGCTGGGGGGCCGGATCCTCCACCTCGATCGCGTCGCCCATCGGCCGCGCCGCCTGGCTTTCGAGCAGACCGTCGAGGACATCCTGGAGCTGATCCAGTCCGCTCAGGCCTCGATCCCTGCCCGTTGCTGGATCTCCGGCCTGGGAATAGCCCTTCCGGCGGTCGTCCGCCGAGCCGACGGTCTGGTGCACTTCGCCCCGAACCTGGGATGGCGGGACGTCCGGCTGGGCGACCTCATCGCAGAACGGGTCGGGTCCGGCCTCCCGGTTCTCATCGCCAACGATGCGGACCTGGGGGCCGTGGCCGAGTACACGTGGGGGGCTGGTGTCGGGGCGAGCCGCCTCATCTACGTCTCCAGCGATGAGGGGGTGGGTGGTGGTCTTGTCATCGAAGGCCGCCCGCTGGTGGGGGCCGCCGGCTGTGCCGGAGAGGTGGGGCACGTCCAGGTGAACCCGATGGGGGTGCGCTGTCGATGTGGAGCGATCGGGTGCTGGGAGACGGAGATTGGGGGCCCGGCGCTGCTCCGGCGGGGCGGGAGCACCGAGAAGGGGTACCAGCCAGAGGCGGTCGCCCGGCTGCTGAGAGAGGCGGCCTGGGGTGATCCGGTCGCCCTCCAGGCGGTGGGGGAGGTTGGCCGCTGGCTCGGGGCGGGTCTTGGCGGCCTGATCAACACCTTCAACCCGCAACGGGTCGTGCTCGGCGGGTACCTCAGCACCATGTGGCCCCTGGTGGAGCACATCGTCCAGGCGGAGCTGCGGGTGCGGGTCATGGCGCCGGCTCTCGAGACGGTGGAGATCAGGCCGGCGCAGCTCGGGGCGGAAGCCACCCTGCAGGGTGCGGCGGAGCTGGCGCTGACGCGGATCCTGGATGATCCGACCCTGGCTGCGGCTGTCGAAGAGAGTTCGGCGTAACGCGGGCGCGGTGGGTGGCGGGCAGGAACCGAAGGGCCGGCCAACCCCGCAAGCCGCTGCTCAGACCGGGCCCGTACCTCGCCTGCTGACCGAGCGGAGGGCAGGGTAGTAATCGCGGAAACGAGCGCGCGCCTCTCGGTAGGGCTCGATCCATGCGGGTACGGGGTCGATGACGTCGGTCACGCGCACACAGGCGGCAGCGGCCTGGTCGACGTCACGGTAGACACCGGCGGCGACGCCGCCCAGCAGCGCGGCGCCAAACGCCGAGCCCTGGTCGGTGGCCATCACCTCGATGGGCAACTCGAGGACGCTGGCAACCGTCTCGAGCCAGAGCCGGCTCCTCGAGCCTCCCCCCGAAACGCGACCGCGTTCGGCGGTGGCCCCGACATTGCGCACGGTGTCGAGGCAGTCGCGCAGGGCGAAGGCGACCCCCTCCAGGACCGCGCGGGTCAGCGCTCCGCGCCCGTGGGTGACGCTCAGACCGCAGAAGGCGCCCCGTGCGTCGGAGTCGAAGTGAGGCGTCCGCTCGCCGGCCAGGTAGGGGAGGAAGGTCAGGCCTTCACACCCGGGCGGCACGGTCTCGGCCTCCGCGAGCATCGCGTCGTAGTCCACGCCCGGGAGCAGGGTGTCGTGGAACCAGGCCAACGACCCGGCGGCCGACAGCATCACGCCCATCACCAGCCAGCGGTCCGGTGCTGCGTGGCAGAAGGCGTGGACCCGGCCTTCTCCATCCGCCAGGAAACGATCCGTGGCGGCGAGCACCACGCCGGAGGTTCCGAGGACGATGGACAGAGGGCCGGGGCCGGTGATACCGCCGCCCACCGCCGCGGCGGCCTGGTCGCCTGCCCCGGCGGCCACCGGAACACCCTCGATCGTGCCGACGGCATCGCCACTCTCGGCGAGATCGGGCAGCCATGACAGCGGGATCCCCAGCTCCGCGAGCAGCTCCTCGCTCCAGCGGCGCGCGCTGACGTCGAGGAGGAGCGTGCCCGAGGCGTCGGCGACATCGCTGCGATGTCCTCCGGTGAGGCGGTCGCGCACGTAGTCCTTGGGCAGGGAGATCTGGCGGATGCGAGCGTAGGCGGCCGGCTCCATCTCCCGCATCCAGAGCAGCTTGGGGGCGGTGAAGCCCGGCAGGGCACGGTTTCCGGTGAGCCTCACCAGGCGATCGCGTCCGCCCCCGGACTCGAGCGCGGCACACTGTGGCGCGGAGCGCTGGTCGTTCCAGAGGATCGCCGGACGGATGACCTCGCCGGCCGCGTCGAGACAGACCAGCCCATGCATCTGGCCGGAGAAACCGACGCCGAGGACCTCCGTCACGTCGACCTTCAGGCTGTCGAGCACCAGCTGTGTTGCCGTCAGCCACTCTTGCGGGTGCTGCTCCATCCAGCCGGGGTGGGGAGAGCTGAGGGGGTACATGGATTCCGCGCCGGCCAGCACCCTTCCGGATGCCGGATCGACGGCGACGCCCTTGGCCGACGATGTCCCGATATCGATGCCGACGATCGCGCTCGTACTCACCGGCGGACCTCCAACTGTCCCATGAGGCTACCTGCGCACCCCGTAGAGATAGTCCAGGGCGAGCTGGTCCAGCTTCTCGAATGCCAGGCCCCGGAGGGCGGCGGCGTCGGGGTCGAATGCCTCGCCGCGCAGCGAGGTCAGCGTCTCGCCGGGTGCGAGGGTGGCCTGGGCCAGCTCGTCGAGACGGGCCGCCGACAATGCCGCGAGCACCTCGGGATCGGCGCGGAAGGCGCGGACCCGGTCACGCAGGATCAGGTAGTTGCGCATGCACCCGGCGGCGGACTCCCACACCCCGTCGATGTCCTCGGTGCGGGGTGGCTTGAAGTCGAAGTGACGAGGTCCCTGGTAGCCACCCGATTCGAGGATGTCGACCGTCCAGAAGGCGCCTCGGGCGTTGCCGGCCCCGAAGCGGAGGTCCTGGTCGAACCGCGGCCCGTTCTGGCCGTTGAGGTCGACGTGGAAGAGCTTCCCGTGCCAGAGCGCCTGAGCCAGCCCGTGCGCGAAGTTGAGCCCGGACATCTCCTCGTGCCCGACCTCCGGGTTGAGCCCGACCATCTCTGGGTGCTCGAGCTCGTTGATGAAGGCCAGCGCGTGACCGATGGTGGGGAGGAGGATGTCTCCGCGCGGCTCGTTCGGCTTGGGCTCGAGGGCAAAGCGGAGCTTGTAGCCCTGTTCCAGGACGTAGCCGGTGAGGATGTCGAACGCCTCCTTGTAGCGATCGAGCGCGGCCCGGACATCCTTTGCGGCACCCGACTCGGCGCCATCGCGCCCGCCCCAGAAGACCACGATTCCCGCCCCCAGCTCAGCGGCGAGATCGAGGTTGTCCAGCACCTTGCGGAGCGCGAAGCGGCGCACCGCTCGGTCGTTGGCGGTGAAGCCACCATCGCGGAAGACCGGGTGCGAGAAGAGGTTGGTGGTCACCATGGGGATCACCAGGCCGGCGCCCTCGACAGCCTGACGCAGCCGTCCGATGGCGTGGCTCTTCTCGGCCGGCGTGGCGTCGAAGGGGAAGACGTCGTTGTCGTGGAAGGTGACCCCGTAGGCCCCCAGCTCGGCCAGCCGGGTCACCGCCACCACCGGGTCGAGCGGTTCGCGCACGGCGGTGCCGAAGACATCGACACCTTGCCAGCCCACCGTCCACAGCCCGAACGTGAAGAGGTCTTCGCGGCTCGGCTCAACCATGAGTTCCTCCCTCAGCAATCGTCATGTCGTCCAACGTGGGCAACGGATTACCGTTCGTTCGGGTCACATACAATCATACAGCGCGTCGGGACGGAATCGGAGCGCTGGCGGTTCACGCACCCATGCTCTCCAGTTCCAGGCAGGTTGCGGCGACCTGCGCCACCAGTGCGCTGTTCGCGCCCAGACCAGGCTCGAGAGCATCGAGGATGGAGCGTGCCGCGCCGTGTCGCTCGCCCGCGGCCAGGGTGATGAGCTCCCCGCCGCGGGGGTCGCTGATCTCGACGTGGGAGCCGCGGAGATGGGCAAGCCAGGCGCCGATGATCAGCCCGGCCCCGGGTGGTGCGGGCTCTCCCGCCTCCCGGTAGCGATGGATCACCGGGATCACCCGCTGGATGAGCTTCTGCGATCCGTCCCGGGCGATGAGGCTCAGGGTGTGAGTCATCCGCGGGTTGCTCCAGCGAGCGAGCAGCGCCGTGCGGTAGACGGCCACCTCGTCCTCGGGGAGCCCGAGGATGATGGTGACGCCATCCCACCACTCCTCCAGCCACTCCCGGCACCGCCGGTCGGCCAGGGCCTCGCTGACGGTGGCGTGGCCGAGCATGGAGCCGGCGTAGGCGAGCAGCGAGTGGCCACCGTTCAGGAGCCACAGCTTCCGCTCCGCAAACGGCTTGACGTCGCTCACGAAGCGGGCGCCGGCACTCTCCCACGCGGGCCGCCCGGCCGGGAAGTCTCCCGAGAGGACCCACTCGCTGTAGGGCTCGGTCACCACGGCGCAGCGGTCCTCACGGCCGGTGGCGCGCTCCGCCGACACCAGGTCGCCTGCCGTGGTGGCAGGTGTAATCCGGTCCACCACCGTGGAGGCGAACGAGACGCTGGTCGAGATCCAGGCGTCCAGGTGGGGCTGCACCGCGCGGCACATCTCGAGGACCACGGTTCGGGTCGCGTCACCGTTGCCCAGGAGGTTGTCGCAGGGGACGATGGTGATCGGTCCGCCGTCCGCGATCCGGCGGGCCGCGAGGCCGGCCACGAGCCGCCCCGGCATGGTGCGGACCGGGGGCACCGGCTGGGCGCTCGGCACGCGCAGACGCTCGATGTCGGCGGCGACCTCCGGGTGACCGAGATCGAGGTGCCCAGCGCCATCCAGGTGGTATCCGGCCTCCGTGACCGTCATCGTCACCAGGGCCACCTGCGGCGATGCGAGGTACGTCGCCCAGGCTCCTGCATCGTCACCGTCGTGCGCGGCGCTGATGCTGGCGACCACCTCGGATCGGTCGCGCTCGGGGCCGCGCTCCACCAGCGTGTAGAGGCAGTCCTGCGCCTGCAGCCGCTGCGCCGCTCCGGGGTTCCGCCCGGTGAAGGCGGCGATCCCCCACGGCTCCGCGTCCGCGGCATGCTCCGTGTACCAGGCCTGGTGCGAGCGATGAAACGCACCCAGGCCGAGGTGCACGGCGCGGACCGGCCGGGGCGGACCGGCCGACGGCCAGCTCCCGCGGTTGAGCCGGGTCAAAACCGGAAGACCTCGCGCGGAAGCCGGTGAGCCAGGTCCTTGGCGGTCTCCACCGCCTCGTCCTCGTCCAGCCGATGCTCCACCACCAGCCGGCTCAGGTAGGCACAGTCGATGCGTCGCGCCGTGTCGTGGCGCACCGGGATGGAGCAGAAGGCTCGGGTGTCGTCGACGAATCCGCTCGTCTTGGCGAAGCCGGCCGTGTCGGTGACCGCCGCTCGGAAACGAAGCATCGCGTCCGGCGTGTCGAGGAACCACCACGGAGCTCCGAGGTAGACCGACGGGTAGAAACCGGCGAGCGGCGCCAGCTCTCGCGACCAGGTGGTCTCGTCGAGGGTGAAGAGGACCATCCGGAAGTTGGGGTGCGTTCCGTAGAGGCCGAGCAGGGGCTGCAGAGCGCGGGTGAACTCGATCGCGACCGGAATGTCGGCGCCGACGTCGGTGCCGAAGTCCCGCCAGGTCGGCGGGTGGTGGTTGCGGAAGACGCCGGGGTGCAGCTGCATGACCAGCCCGTCGTCGCAGGACATCCGGGCCATCTCACAGAGCATGTGCTGCCGGAACGCTCTCCGCTCCTCCGGGCTGGCCGTGCCCCGCAGGGCTCTCGCGAAGAGCTGCGCCGCCTCGTTGGGCGTGAGGACCACGCTGCCGGCGTCGGGAGGGCCCTGGTCGGTGGCGGTGGCCCCGTGCGAGATGAAGAAGGCACGCCGGGCCTCCAGGGCCTGGATGTAGCCGCCGTATGAGGCGGTGTCGATGCCCGCGGAGCTGCCGAGCTGCTCAACCCGACCGGCCCAGCCCGGCAGCGACGGGTCGAGGTAGGCGTCGGGGCGGAATGTCGGTACCACCCTCCCCTTCCAGGACGGGTCGTCGCGCAGGCTGCGGTGGGCGGAGAGATCGCCGCAGGGGTCGTCGGTGGTCGCCAGCACCTCCACCCCGAAGCGGTCGAAGAGGGCCCGCGGCCGGTACTCGGGGAGTGCGAAGCGCTCCATGAGGCGGTCGTAGATGAGGTCGGCGTCGGCGGCGGATGGGCGGATGGGGACGTCGAACACCTGGGCCAGCGCCGCCTCCAGCCAGTAGCGGGACGGGGTGCCACGGAAGACGTCCCACCGCTCGCACAGCCGTCGCCAGATCTCGCGGGGATCGGCGGCGCCCCCCTTCCCATCGCGGCGCGGGATGCCCAGCTCGGTGAGGGGCACGCCGTGGGCGTGGAGCATGCGGGTCACGTAGTGATCCGGAGTGATGAACAGCGCCGCCGGATTGTCGAAGGGACGGTCTTGCTCGAGGAGGAGCGGGTCCACGTGCCCGTGCGGCGAGACGATCGGCAGGTCTCGCACCGTCTCGTAGAGGCGCCGGGCCACCTCTCGCCGGGCCGGTTCGACCGGGAGCAGGCGATCCGGGTGGAGATCGATCCTGGCCACAGAAGCTCCTCCCTGGGTGGCGGGGGCCCCGCCCCCTATCGCTGGATCCGCGCGGCGCCCCCCGCCGCGACGGCGCGCACCTGGGCGAGCGTCGCCATGGTGGTGTCCCCCGGGTATCCGGTGACGAGGGCGCCGTGCGCCCATCCGAGACGCAGCGCCTGCTCGGGCGGCTCGCTCGCGAGCAGACCGTAGATGAAGCCCGCCGCGAAACCATCGCCACCGCCGACCCGGTCATAGACATCCAGCTCGGTGCTGGGCGCCGCGAAGGTCTCGTCTCCGACCCTGGCGACGGCGCTCCAGACGTGGCGATTGGCGGAGCGGACATCACGCAGCGTGGTCGCCATCGCAGCCAGGTTCGGGTACCGCTCGCGGACCCGCTCCATCAGGCCCACAAAGCCCTTCACCTCCATGCCTCCCCCGGCGCCGGGCGCGGGGCCGGAGATGCCGAGAGCCTGCTGGACGTCCTCCTCGTTGCCGAGCAGCACGTCCACGTTCTCCACGATCCGGCCGATCACCGCCTGCGCCTCCGGCCGGCCGCCGCGAGTTGCCCAGAGCTTCTCCCGATAGTTGAGGTCGAAGGAGATCACGGCGCCGGCCGCCCTGGCGGCGCGCATCCCCTCGATGATCAGCTCGCTGGTCGACTCGGAGAGCGCGGCGAAGAGCCCGCCCGAGTGAAACCAGCGCACCCCCTCTCCGAATATCCTGGCCCAGTCGAAGTCACCGGGTCCGAGCAGGGCGGCGGCCTCGCCCGCCCGGTTGTAGAAGACGAGGGGCGGGCGGATGCCGAAGCCGCGATCGCTGTAGACGGTGGCAATGTTGGGACCGCGCACCCCGTCGTGCGGAGACCAGCGGTAGATGCCGCGGACACCCATGGCGCGCACCCGTTCGGCGACGAGCTGGCCGATCGGATAGTCGACACAGGCGGAGGCGACCGCCGTCTGCAGGCCGAAGCAGCTGGCCAGGTTGGCGGCCACGTTGTACTCCGCACCGCTCACATGGATGCGGCACTCGGTGGCCTTCTGGAAGGGGACGTCACCGGGATCCAGACGGATCACCAGCGCCCCGAGCGAGAGGAAGTCCAGCGCTCCGGAGGGCGGAATCTCGAGGCGGGGCGTCACCAGCTGTGCACCGTGCCGTCGACCAGACGGTTGGTCGGCAGGTAGGCGCGCTGGTATGGGTACCGCGCGGCCAGCCCCTCGTCGATGTCGACCCCGAGGCCGGGCTCCTCGCCGGGGTGCAGGTAGCCGTCGGCGAAGCGGTAGGAGTGCGGGAAGACCTCGTCGGTCTCCGCGGAGTGCCGCATGTACTCCTGGATACCGAAGTTGGGGATGGAGATGTCGAGGTGCAGCGCGGCGGCGAGGCAGACGGGGGAGAGATCGTTGGCGCCGTGGGAGCCGCTCCGGACGTGGTAGAGGTCGGCCAGCTGGAAGATGCGGCGGAGGTGGGTGATCCCGCCGGCGTGGACGACGTCGGCGCGGATGTAGTCGATGAGCTGCTCGGTGATGAGCTGCTGGCAGTCCCAGATGGAGTTGAACACCTCCCCCACGGCAAGCGGCGTCGTGGTGTGCTGCCGGATGATCCGGAAGCCCTCCTGCAGCTCCGCCGGCACCAGGTCCTCGAGCCAGAACAGCTGGTACTCCTCGACCCGCCGCCCCAGCCGGGCGGCCTCGATCGGGGTCAGCCGGTGGTGGGCGTCGTGGAGGAGTGCAAAGTCGAAACCGAAGCGCTCCCGGACCGCTTCGAAGAGCGCGGGTATCTGATGCAGGTAGCGGGCGGTGGACCAGTCCGAACCCTCGGCCGTGGTCGCGGCCGCGGGCACGTACCCGGACTCGCGGTGGGCGGTGTCAGGGCTCACCCCGTAGATCGAGCTGATCCCCTGGATGCCCACCTGCACGCGGACCGCGCGGTATCCGAGCTCCAGGAAACGGGCCACCTCGTCGAGCACCTCGGGCACGGTCTCGCCGTTGGCGTGCCCGTAGACGGTGACGCCGTCGCGGCTCCGGCCGCCCAGCAGCTGGTACACGGGCAGCCCCGCCACCTTGCCCTTGATGTCCCAGAGGGCCGTGTCGACGGCCGCGATCGCGGTCATGGTGACCGGGCCCCGGCGCCAGTAGCCGCCCTTGTAGAGAAACTGCCAGGTGTCCTCGATGCGGGAGGCGTCCCGTCCGAGGAGCAGCGGGCAGACGTGATCGGTGAGGTAGCTGGCCACGGCGAGCTCGCGCCCGTTGAGGGTGGCATCGCCGACCCCGGTGATGCCCTCGTCGGTGGTGAGCTTCAGGGTCACGAAGTTGCGCCCCGGGCACGTGACGATGACCTTGGCGTCGATGATCTTCACACTGTCACCCCTGTCGCCTCATGGTCGGATCTGACCCATGATAGGCAGGGGCGGGATGGCGCGTACGCCACCTCCCGACCGCCACAGCGATCCCGCCCGCCCGGGCGCGACAATCGCCTCCGTGGACGTCCCCGAGACGGAACTGCCGGAACCGCAGTTCCCGGAGCTCAGGTTCCCCGAGCTGAAGCTCCCGACGCTCGAGTTGAGCACCCCGCTCGCCAATCCCGAGGAGATCCCGGACCCTCAACCGGAGCTCGGCGTCCCCGGCGCCGCCTCGCCGGCGTCGCCGCTCGCGGGAGCCACTGGGGATACCGATGCCGAGGCGGTGGCGGTCGCCGGCTTCAACCGCCAGGACGTGCTGTCGTGCGCCCGCGACGCGTTCGCCCATCTGCAGGCCGCTGTCTCCCTCTCCGAGCCTGACCGGTGCCGCGTCTACGTGACCGAGGAGGTCGGTCAGGCGGTCCGGCATGAGGTGGAGTCACTGAGCGCTCGAGGCCGGCGCCGAGTGCGCGGCGACCTCGAAATCCTCGACGCCTCCGTGATTCGCGTGGACTCGCCGGAGCGGGTCGGCGTTCGCATCGACGCCGTCTCGTCGCTCTGCGAGATGGACGAGCGAGACAAGGTCGTCGAGGGTTCGCCCGACCTGGTGCGGTGGGGCCAGGAGCTCACCATGTCCCGTGACCACGCTGGCCCTGTGGCGAGGCGCTGGCTGATCAGCGCGCTCGGGCCGCTCGCCGTCGGGGGCGCCGTGACCGGTCCCGCCGCTCCGCCCATGGATGCCGCTGAGAGACGTGCCCTGGAGGACCGCATCGAGCACCTGGACCGCGAATCCGATGAGCACGAGGCGGGGCTGATGCGCGTGGCCTCCTCCGACCTCATCCATCCCGGCACCGCGTAGCGCTGGCGCCGCATCCCCGTGGGCGTCTCTCGCGCCGGGCTCGGGCCAGCAACTGGACGGCGCCGGCGTGGACCTCGATTCAGAGGGGGAGACCTCCCGGATAACCGGCCATTGGTCCTGGAAAGGCCGCTTCGGCCCGCGCTTCCAGACGGGCGGAGTGGCGGCGCAAGAGGAGCAGGCCGGCCACCACGATGGCGGCGGCCGCGAGGCCGAAGCCGGCCGCGAGCCACCCGCTGAGGCCGAGGAGCGCGCTGCCCGCCGCGTAGGCCGCGAGCCCGTAGGCCGTCGCCCAGACCACGCTGCCGGCCGCATTGAAGAAGAGGAAGGCGAGCGGCGGCATCCGGCCCGCGCCGGCCAGCAGCCCGGCGAAGCTGCGCAGCACGAGGACGAACCGGCCGAGGAAGACGACCTTCCCCCCATCACGCTGAAAGAGGTAGCGGGTCACCTTGACCTGGGGCTGGCCGAGGCCGACGCGCGCGCCGTAGCGGATCAGGAGGCGGTAACCCCCCCACCAGCCGACGGCATAGCCAAGGCTGCCCCCGACGATGGGGCCGGCCGCGGCCGCCGCGATGATCCCGCCAATGGCGAGGTGCAGCTTCACCGCGAGGGCGGCGGCGGTGAGCAGCGCCGTCTCGCCGGGAAGGAAGGGCACGCAGAGGCTCTCGATCCCGGCGAGCAGGAACACCGCCAGGTAGCCCCAATGCTGGACAAATCCAGACGCGAACCCGGTCAGCGAGGCCAACAGCACAGTCGGACTAGCGCCCGGACGCAGCCGCTGGGACACCCGCGGTCGCGGGCTCGCTGAGCCGGAGGACGACCAGCGACCGCCCCTCGACCTGGAGACGCTCCGGGGTGCGGACCCCACGAGTGCCGGGATCCTCGTCCGGCTGGGCGGTGTCCAGGATCACCTGCCAGGTCCCGGGAGGCAGATCCCAGTCACAGGCCTCTCCGGACGAGTGCAGGAGCACCGCCAGGGTGTCATCGACGATTCGCTCCCCGGTCGACGTCCGGTCGGAGATCAGGCCTCCGTCGAGGATCATCGCGAGCGACTGGCGTTCGTGGCTGCCCCAGTCCTCATCGGTCATCTCCACGCCGTTGCGTCGCAGCCAGCGAACATCCTTCAGACCTCCGCCCACGATCCGGCCGGTGAAGAAGTGCTGGCGGCGGAGGGCCGGGTGCTGGGCGCGCAGGGCGATCAGCCGGCGGGTGAAACGGAACAGCCCCGGGTCGTCGTGCTGCCAGTCGATCCAGGAGACCTCGTTGTCCTGGCAGTACGCGTTGTTGTTCCCCTGCTGGGTGCGGCCCATCTCGTCCCCCGCGACGATCATCGGACAGCCCTGGGAGAGCAGGAGGGTGGCCATGAAGTTGAGCTGCTGGCGCAGCCGCACCTCGTTCACCTCGGCGTCGTCGGTGGCGCCCTCGACCCCGCAGTTCCAGGAGCGGTTGTCGTCGGTGCCGTCCCGGTTCTCCTCGCCGTTGGCCTGGTTGCGCTTGTGCTCGTAGGAGACCAGGTCACGCAGGGTGAAGCCGTCGTGGGCGGTCACGAAATTCATGCTGGCGCTCGGTCCGCGGCCGTCGTCCGCGTAGAGGTCGCTGCTCCCGGTCAGTCGGTAGGCGAGGTCGGCGACGCCGATGGGAGCGCCGCGCCAGTAATCGCGAACCGTGTCGCGGTACTTGCCGTTCCACTCCGCCCACCCCACCGGGAAGTTGCCGACCTGGTATCCGCCCGGCCCGATGTCCCAGGGTTCGGCGATCAGCTTCACCTCGGCCAGCACGGGGTCCTGGTGGATGATGTCGAAGAAGGCGGCGAGCTTGTTGACCTCGTAGAACTGGCGGGCGAGCACCGATGCCAGGTCGAAGCGAAAGCCGTCGACGTGCATCTCGGTGACCCAGTAGCGCAGCGAGTCCATGATCAGCCGCAGCGTCTGAGGCGCGCCCGCGTTGAGCGTGTTACCCGTCCCGGTCACGTCCCAGTAGTGGCGACGATCGTGGGGGTCGAGATAGTAGTACGCCTGATTGTCGATGCCCCGGAAGGAGAGCGTCGGACCGAGGCGGTTGGCCTCGCCGGTGTGGT
Organism: Candidatus Changshengia sp.; assembly: GCA_003134115.1. GTDB lineage: Bacteria > Chloroflexota > Dormibacteria > Aeolococcales > Aeolococcaceae > Changshengia. Next base: position 12,176 of record PLAK01000092.1, on the reverse strand, counting down.
TGTAGACGACGTCGAGGAAGACCTCGAGCCCGGAGGCGTGGAGGGAACGCACCATCCGCTTGAACTCGACGACCTGGCCGCCCTGGTCGCCCGCCGCCGCGTAGCGGCCCTCGGGGGCGAAGTAGCCGATGGTGTCGTAGCCCCAGTAGTTGCGCAGGCCGAGCTGGTGCAGACGGCCCGAGTCGATGAACGCGTGCACCGGCATCAGCTCGACGGCCGTGACGCCGAGCGCCTTGAGGTGCCCGATGGCGGCGGGGTGGCCGAGCCCGGCGTACGTTCCGCGCAGGTGCTCGGGCACGTTGGGATGGCGCATCGTGAAGCCGCGGACGTGGGTCTCGTAGACGACGGTGTCGGCCCAGGAGATGCGGGGAGGCGGCGTCCCCGCCCAGTCGAAGCGGTTGTCGACCACCACCGAGAGCGGGACGTGGCCGGCGGAGTCGAGTTCGCTCCGGACGTCGTCGGTCATCCGCCGGTCCCAGTCGTAGCCGTAGACCTCGGGCATCCACTCGATCGCCCCGGTCAGGGCCCGCGCGTACGGATCGAGGAGCAGCTTCCGGGGGTTGAAGCGGCGGCCGGCGGCCGGCTCGTAGGGGCCGTGGACCCGGTAGCCGTAGCGGGTTCCCGGGCCGACCCCGAGCAGGTAGCCGTGCCAGGTCAGGTCGGTCCGATCCGAGAGCTCGTAGATCTCCCGTGTGCTCCCGTCCGGGTTGACCAGCACCAGCTCCACCCTCTCGGCGTTGGCGCTGAAGAGCGCGAAGTTGGTGCCGTTGCCGTCCCAATGGGCACCGAGCGGAAAGTGCTGGCCCGGCCACGGATGGCCCGCGACCGGCGCCGCGGCCGATGGAGCCGGCCCGGCGGGCGATGGTGGCGGGGTCGCGGCCGTAGCCGGCCCCGGTTCTGGGACGGCCGACGGCGAGGACTGCCGAGGACGCGGTGCCACGCGGGCGACTCCAGCTGGGGATCGGCTCCCCTCGGGACGGCGCCATCTCGCAACCGCCTCCGGCGGCCAACGATACCGTCTCCTCGTACCGATCCGAGGCGATGATACGGGCCCATGACCGCGCCGAGCCCGAGAGCCTGGGGTCTCCTGCCCCACCACGTCAGCACCGGCGGCAGCCGCAGCAGCGCGTCCGCGGAGACCGTTGATGCCCTGCTGGCCGCCCTTGGCGCCGATCGACGCCGCCCCGACCTGGACGATGACCGGCCGCTGGTCGTCGTCCAGGGGGAGTGCCCGCGGGCAGGCGGCGACGAGGAGGGGGCTTCGTCGGCATCGTCGGAGATCGAGCTGGAGGACGGCTCCACGCGGGCCTGCGGCGAGCGGCTGCCCGCCGACCTCCCGCTCGGGTACCACCGCCTCCACGCGGGCGGCCGGAGCCGCCTCCTGGTGGTGACCCCGCCCCGCTGCCACCTCCCCGCCGTGCGGGGCTTCGGCTTCGCGGTCCAGCTCTACGCGACCCGCTCGGCGGCAAGCTGGGGCATCGGGGACCTCACCGACCTCGCCGGGCTCGCCGGCTGGGCGGCGGGGCTCGGAGCCGCGACGCTGCTGGTCAACCCGCTCCACGCCGGGCTGCCCCTCCTCCCCATCGAGCCGAGCCCGTACTTCCCCACCAGCCGGCTCTTCCTCGATCCCCTCTACCTGCGCCCGGAGCGCGCCGGTGGAGACACCGACGTCAGCGACCTGGCGGCCGCCGCCCGCCTGCTGAACCGCGATCGCCGGATCGATCGCGACCAGGTCGCCCTGCTCAAGATGCGCGCCCTCGAGCGGGAGTTCATCGACACCGCCGACCCGGGAGAGGCGGAGGTGGCGCTGGAGGCGCGGCCGCGCCTCCGTGACTTCGGCCTCTTCTGCGCGCTGGCGGAGCGCCACGGGAGGGACTGGCGCAACTGGCCGCGCCCGCTCGCGCGGCGCGACCCCACGGCCATCCGGGCCGCGGCGGAGGAGCTGGCGGGGCGGGTGCGGTTCCACGCCTGGGTGCAGCTGCAATTGGATCGTCAGCTGGAAGAGGCCGGCGCCGCCCTCCCGCTGATCCGCGATCTCGCCGTGGGCTTCCATCCCGGGGGCGCCGACGCCTGGCTCTGGCAGGATCTGGTCGTTCCCGGGGTGACGGTGGGAGCCCCTCCCGACACCTTCAACACGCTGGGTCAGGATTGGGGCATCGCGGCCTTCGATCCCTGGAAGCTGCGGACGGCCGGGTACGGCCCCTTCATCGAGACGCTTCGGGCCAACCTGCGGGAGGGAGCCGGCCTGCGCATCGACCACGTCATGGGGCTGCAGCGGCTCTGGTGCATCCCGTCGGGGGGAGGACCGGCCGACGGCTGCTACCTCGAGTACCCCGCCGGCGACCTGCTCGGCATCGTCGCCCTCGAGTCGGTCCGCCACCGGGCCACGGTGATCGGCGAGGACCTGGGAACCGTCCCCGCCGGACTCCGCTCCCGGCTGCGCCGGCGGGGGCTCCTCAGCTACGTGGTCCTCCTCTTCGAGGACCGCCCCCCCGCGCGCTGGCCGCGCCAGGCGCTGGCGGCGGTGACGACCCACGACCTGCCCACCGTCACCGGACTCTGGGACGGCAGCGACCTGCGGGCAAGGCGCCGGAGCGGGCTGCCCGCCAGCGCATCCGCCACCGAGGAGCTGGTGGAGCGCATCCGCCAGGATGGTGGCCCGCCCCGCGATGCGGAGAGCTCGGCCGCGGTGGTCCATGCTCACCGCCGCCTGGCCGGCTCCCGATGCACCCTGCTCGCCGCCACCCTGGAGGACGTCGCCGAGGTTCAGGAGCGACCGAATCAGCCGGGCAGCGCGGGCGAGAGTCCGAATTGGTCCTTGGCGCTGCCCCTGCCCCGTGAGCGCCTCCAGGAGCTCCCCATGGCCCGGCAGCTGGCCGGCATATTGGCTCGCAAACCGGCGGGCCGGCGGCGTGCTTCGGGCAGAGAGCAGGGAGTTTGATCGCCCCAGAGTGACCCTGGACGACGTGATATAGTTGACGGAGCAACCGGGCCGAGGATGCCCGAACGGAGAGTCCCACGTTGACCACAGCGGTGAAGCAGGCGTCGACACGCATCGACATCGAGCTGTTCCAGTGCGCCAAGGCGGAGGCACGCCGTCTGCATCGGCCCGTCTACATCGCGGGCGGTGAGATCCACGCCGAACGGCCCCCGCGGACCACGGCGATGGTGTGGCCCAACGGCAGCGTCACCTGGGGCAACCCCCAGGCCGCCAGCAAGCAGATCGATCGGCGCCACCTCCCCCCCGCCGCCTGAGGCGGCGAGCCGCGGGGGCTCACCGGGCAACGCGCCATGGGGGCGGCCCTCGGCCAGGGCCTTGCGGGGTGACCTCTGAGCATCCGTCCGCGGCCGGCGATCGCCATCCGGGGCGCGGCCAACGCGCTCGATAAGATCTGGTCAGATGACGCGCCATCACCCGAGCCCGCGCATGGCACGCCGGTGACGGCAGCCTCTGCGACCGGCACCGGCACCGGCACCGGCGATGGCGCCAACCTCCCCGGCCGGGGGAGGGGCCCGCTCGTGGCTGCCTCCGGGATCGTCAAGCACTACGGGGCCAAGCACGTCCTGGACGGGGTCGACCTGACCGTTCACCCCGGCGAGGTGGTCGCCCTGGTGGGCGAGAACGGGTGCGGCAAGAGCACCCTGCTGCGGATCTGCGCGGGGATCACCCGTCCCGATGCCGGGAGGGTGGAGGAGCGCGGTCGCATCGGGTACTGCCCCCAGGAACCCGGGCTGCTGGAGCTCCTGAATGCCGACGAGCACCTGGCGCTCTTCGGCGCTGCGTTTGGGCTGAGCCGCAAGGAGGCCGTGGCCGCCGGGCGGCAGCTGCTCGAGGAGCTCGCCTTCCCGGTCGGCGACGGAGCCGTGTCCAAGGATCTCTCGGGCGGGACCCGGCAGAAGCTCAACCTCGCCCTCGCGCTCCTCGGTGACCCGGAGGTGCTGCTGCTCGACGAGCCCTACCAGGGGTTCGACACCGGCTCCTACGTCAACTTCTGGGACCACGTCAGCCGGTGGCGTGCCGCCGGCCGGGCGACCCTGGTGGTCACCCACATGCTGAGCGAGCTCTCCCGAGTCGACCGCGTCGTGGACCTGACCCATCCCACGCCCCGCCCGCCGGGCTTCCCGGAGGCCGGGCGGTGACGGGGGCGAGGGCCTTCCTGCAGCGCACCCTCATCGCCGCCGAGATGCAGGGTCGCCAGCTCCTCCGCCGCCGGTTGGCCCTCGCCATCCTGGTCGCGCTCCCGGTCGCCCTCTACCTCGCGATGCTGAGCCAGAGTAAGGAGAGCGCGATCGAGTTCGGTGCCCTGGGCATGAGCTGGTCGGTGGCCTGCGCGGCCCTCTTCGCGGTGCTGGCGGCGCGGGAGGCCGAGCCGCGGCTGGTGCTGATCGGCTTCCGTCCCGCCGAACTGATGCTCGGACGGTTCCTCCTCCTGCTCGGCGGGGGCACCGCGTTCGCCGCGCTCGTCGGCGTGGCGATGACCCTCGCGTCCGCTCCCGTGTCGGTGGCCGCGCTCTTCGGCTCCTGCCTGCTGGTCCCCCCGATCGCCGTCTCCCTGGGCCTGGCGGTGGCCGCCATCCTGCCCCATGACCTGGAGGGGACGCTGGTCATCATCGGCCTGGTGGGCATCCAGCTGGCGCTCAGCGGAGGGGCGTGGGTCAACGGCATCCTCCCCATGAATGGCCCCATCCAGCTCGCCTACCTGGCGGGCGGCTTCCCCGCCGACCCGGTGGGCCTGATGCTGGTGCACAGCCTGGTGTACGTGGTCGCGCTGCTCGCCATCGCCGCTGCCGGCTGGTCGCTTCGGGTTCGAGTCCGGCGCGGGCGGCCGGCAGCGCCGGTTCAGTGACCGGTGGGGGTTCTTCAGCCCCTGCCGAGGGCGAGCACCTCGCGCGCCAGCCGCTCCTCGCCCTCCGCGCCCGCCATCACGGTGTCGAGAACATGGGGACTCATCCCCAGCCGGGCGACGGCGTCTGACAGTTCGCGGTCGGCCGCGTCCAGGACGAAGCCGGAGGCCAGCCCGGCGTAGTGGCGCGCCACCCCGAGGGCGGTGGGCTCCTCGCCGAGCTGCGCCATCAGGGCAACCGTCGGTCCCTTCAGGGCGCGGCCCCCGATGATCGGGGCGATGGCGATCACGCGCTCCCTCTCCAGGTGAGGGCCGATCAGGGCGGTGATCGGGTCCACGCTGAGCAGAGGGTTGGACGGGCCGATCACCACCAGATCCGCCGCGCGGACCGCCTGCACCGCGGCCGGGGCCGGCAGCGCGGCCTCCAGGCCCTCGAAGCGCAGGCCGCGGACCGGCGGCTCGCAACGCTCGCCGACGAACCACTCCTGGAAGCTCAGCTCGCCGGCTTCGGTCGCGACCCGGGTGCGCACCGGGTCGTCGCTCATCGGGATGACGGCCACGTTCAAGCCCAGCCGCCGGCCGATCTCGGCGACCGCCTCCGTGAGGGTCATGCCCCGCCGCCGCAGGGAGGCCCGCAGGAGGTGGAGGCCGAGGTCGCGATCGCCGAGCCCAAACCAGACCGGCTCACCCAGCAGACCGAGCGTCTCGAGGGCGTGGAAGCTCTCGTCACGAACTCCGAAACCCGCGTCGGCGTTGAAGAGACCGGCGAGCCGGTAGAGGACGGCGTCGGTGTCGGGACAGACCAGCAGCCCCCACATCTCCTCGTCGTCGGCGGTGTTGGTGATCACGCTGAGCTCTCCCGGAGCCAGGGCCTGCGCCAGCCCGCAGGCGAGCCGGGCCGCACCGGTCCCCCCGGCCAGGACCGCAACCCTCACCGGATCACCGGAATAGGTCCAGGTCGGAGGTGCGCACCAGCTCCTGCCCACTGCCCGCGGGGCCCTCGAGCGCTAGCCCGCGGATGACCACCGCTGGGATTCGCCGGGTCTTGCCCATGACCATCTCGGCGGCCGCGGCGATCTCGTCGGCCACTGCCACCACGGTGGCGTGCAGGGGCATGCCGAAGTCGTCGGGGCTGCCCCGGTAGTCGACGGTGGCCGGCATCCCGGCCACCCCCAGGGCGACGTTGCAGAGGCCGAGCCGCCAGGGGCGGCCGAAGGTGTCGCTGATCACCACCCCGACTTCCGCTCCCGCCACCTCGGCGATGCGCCGGCGCAGCTCCTCCGCGCTCCGGTCGCAGTCCTCCGGCAGGAGGCAGGCGACGTCCGCCCCGGGCACGTTTGACCGGTCGACCCCGGCGTTGGCACAGACGAATCCGTGACGGGTCTCGACGATGAGGACGCGATCGGAGCGGACCACGCGGACGCTCTCGTCGAGGACCACCTGGACCATGCGCGGGTCGGCGTGCAGCCGCTCGGCCAGCTCCCGTGCCCGGGGACCTGGCGCCACCGCGGCGAGGTTGCGCAGCCTCCCCTCCGCCTTGGAGACCACCTTCTGGGCCACCACGACGATGTCGCCGGAGCGGAGCGGGGCGGCTCGCGCCGCGATCAGCCCGCCGAGATCATCGCCGCTCACGATCTCGGGCAGACCCTCGATGCCGTGGAGCTCGAGCCCGCCGGCCTTCCCGACGCTCACCCGGTCTCGCCCGAGGCGGCCCGCCAGCGGTCCAGGGTGGCCAGGTCATCCGGCTCGTCCAGGTCGAGGGCCAGGGCCGGCTCCCGGTGGACGACCAGCGCCCGCCCCCGCCGCCTCGCCTCGGCCGCGAAGCGGGGGAGGGACGCCTCCCCGAACTGCAGGTCGAAGTCGCCAATCGGCCGCAGGTAGAGCGCGTTGGTGCCCTCGCGGCCGAGCGCCGGTGCCACCACCGCGACCGGCCCCTCGACCGTCCCCGCGTGCTCGAGCAGGCGGCGCAGGCTGCCCGCATCGACGAGGGGAAGATCGGAGCTGAGCACCAGGCAGCCGGAGCCTCCCCGGGCGAGCACCTCGGCCAGGCCGCGTTCCGCGGCACGGTTCTGACCCGCGGGGTGCTCCTCGACGAGGGCCTCCGCCCCGCACCGGCGGGCCAGGTTGGCCGCCCCCGGCCCGCCGCAGACCGCGATGGTGCCCGCCACCTCCTGGGCGGCCGTGAGTGCCCGGACGGCGCACTCCTCGGCGAGGCGCAGGCGCTCGGCGGCCGAGAGAGCGGCGGCCAGGCGGGTCTTCGCGGTGCCCGGCTCCTTGATCAGCACGACGATCTGCGCCGCTTGTCCCATCCATCGGACTCTAGTGGGGGTGGGTGGCGCGGCGGATGCAGCCACTGGAAGCCGTCCAGCTCCATGGGCGGGGTGAGCCGAGCGCGGCTGAGCCGCGCNNCGAGGGGCGGCGAGCCCCTGTGAGAAAGAGAAGCGGTCCCCAGGCCGCTTGCCGCGTGGGGAAGAGCCCCGCGTCGCCTGCGACGCGGGGAAGCTTTGCAACAATGGCGCGATGCAGCGCGGCCGCAGCATCTTCCCGTTCACCGCGATCGTCGGCCAGGGGCCGATGAAGCAGGCCCTGGTGCTCAACGCCATCAACCCCGCCATCGGCGGCGTCCTGATCCGGGGGGAGAAGGGGACGGCCAAGTCGACGGCGGTGCGGGCACTGGCGCGCCTCCTCCCCGAGCTCGAGGTGGTGGCCGACTGCCGCTTCGGCTGCTCCCCCGACGCCGGCGCCAGCCGCTGCGACGAGTGTGCCGAGCGGCTCCAGCGCGGCGAGACACTGCCTCGGGCAACCCGGCAGATGCGGGTGATCGAGCTGCCCATCAACGCCTCCGAGGATCGGGTCGTCGGGTCGATCGACATCGAGGCCGCCATCAAGAAGGGCGAGAAGGAGTTCGAGCCCGGGGTGCTCGCCGAGGCCAACCGCAACATCCTCTACGTCGACGAGGTGAACCTCCTCGACGACCACATCGTCGACGTGCTCCTCGATGCCGCCGCCATGGGCACCAACACGGTTGAGCGCGAGGGCGTCTCGGTGTCCCACCCCGCCCGCTTCATCCTGGTCGGGACCATGAACCCGGAGGAGGGCGAGCTGCGCCCCCAGCTCCTTGATCGCTTCGGGCTCTGCGTGGACGTGGAGGGCATCCGGGACGTCCGCCAGAGGGTCGAGATCGTCGAGCGTCGCGAGGCGTTCGAGGACGATGCCGAGGCGTTCGCCTCCACCTGGGAGCCCGAGGAGCACGCCGAGGCCGAGCGGATCCGGAAGGCCATCCTCTCCCTCGGCGACGTGGCCGTGGATCGGGCCATCCTGGTCGCCATCGCCCATCTCGGGATCGAGCTGGAGGTGGACGGCCACCGCGCGGACCTGGTGACCCGCAAGGCGGCCCAGGCGGTCGCCGCCCACGAGGGGCGGGACCGGGTCACTCTCGAAGACGTCGAGGGGGTGGCACCCATGGTCCTGGCCCACCGGATCAAGCCGACCGCCGGCTCCCGGCGCGGCCTCGCCGACATCGGCGAGATCCTGCGCAGCGCCGGCGACGGCTCCAACGGGCGAGGTCGGTAGCGTGGACGCCGCCACCCGCTCCGCCCAGCTCCCATCGGCGGGCCTCGAGCCGCCGTCCGGGTTCCAGCACCGCCTCGTCCATGGCGACCAGGAGGCCGTGGTCGCCGAGGTCGGCGCGACGCTCCGTGCCTACACGGTGAGCGGGCGGCCGGCGATCCTCGGCTTCGACGTGACCGAAGCGGCGACCCACGCCCACGGCCAGACGCTCCTGCCATGGCCCGGGCGAGTCGGCAACGGTCGGTATCGGTGGCAGGGCGTCGACCACCAGCTCCCCCTCGACGAGCCCGGGTTGACCAACGCCATTCACGGGCTGGTCCGCTGGGAGAACTGGACCAACGATGCCCCCGCCACCGACCGCGTGGTGATGCGGCACCGGCTCCACCCCCGTGACGGCTACCCCTTCTGCCTGGACCTGATGGCGACCTACCTGCTCGACGACGGAGGCCTCCGCGTGACCCTGGCAGCGACCAACCTCTCCGGGGTGCCCGCCCCTTACGGCGCCGGCTCCCACCCCTATCTGGCGGTGGATCGCGATCTGGTCGACGGCTGGCGGCTCAGGGTCCCGGCGGCGACCCGGCTGCGCACCGATTCGCGGATGCTGCCGACGGGCAGGGAGCCGGTGGCGGGCACGGAGTTCGACTTCCGGGAACCGCGCGTCATCGGGCACACCCAGCTCGACACCGCCTTCACCGACCTGGTCCGCGATCTCGACGGTCTCGCCCGGGTCTCGCTGGAGGCCCCGGACGGCCGGCGGCTCGTCCTCTGGTCGGACCGTGCCTGCCCCTGGCTGGTGCTCTTCAGTGGGGATCCCATGCGGTCCACCGAGCGGCGGCGCGGGCTCGCCGTGGAGCCGATGACCTGCCCACCGGACGCCTTCCGGAGTGGCGAGGATGTGATCGCGCTGCAGCCCGGTGAGACCGCCACCGCGTGCTGGGGGATCGACGTCACCGGCTTCCGCGGCTGACCGGGCGCCCGCCGGGGGGAACCCTCTACTTGAAGCCGTAGAGCCCCTCGTGGAAGTCGCCGGTGGTGATCCAGCGCTCGATCACCAGGTCGACCATGGCGTCGTCGACCTCGGTCGCGCCCAGGGTGCGGGCGTTGCCCTCGATCGCCTCCAGCACCTGACCCCGGACGAACTCGGGGATCCGTGAGAAGCGGTCCACCGCCTGGTCGGTCCAGGGCAGTCCCTCTCGCTCCCGCTCCTGGATGGCGTGGGAGACGCGGCCCCAGAGCTCGTATTTGACCTCCATCTCGTGAGGGGTGATGGTGGTGCCGAGATCGAGCTTGTGTGCCGTCCACTCCACCCGCCAGCGGGTGAGCTCCCGGCAGAACTCGGGCACGTCGGCGAGACGGGCCTCCGCCTCCGGGGTCCAGGTGAAGCGGAGCTCCTCTCCCTTCTCGCTGAGGGGATGGCCGTAGCCGAGCTTCTTGCCCAGGGTGCGGAGGAAGAGGGCGGTGATCTCCGCCTGGCGCCCCGCCGCACGCTCCTCGGCGACGCCGCGCGCCAGCTCCTCGCCCCGGGCGGGGTCCCCGTGCGACCAGATCTCCGCCCGCTCCCTGACCACCGCCTCGGCGTCCGGGGTCCACTGCGGGATGGTCGCGGCCGGCTCCCGGCGCGCTGGCTCCCCCGGTGCGGATCCCGGGAGCGACGTGGCAACGCCGGCGACCGGGCAGGCTCCCGCGCCCTGCTCCGTCAGCGCCGGATGCGCGCCGGAGGGGTGGTGAGCGGCGCCCTCGCCATGGGGGAAGGGGCACGCCGCCGCCCCGACCTGTGCGGGAGGCGCGTCGAGCTGAGGCGTCGCAGGCGGAGTGGGACCATGGGCGGATACGGTTGCATGGTTCGACACGTTTAGGTCCTCCGGCCTATCAACAATGCACCCATGTGGCTTATGTTCCTACAATTGCCTCACGCACCGTATCGGGGCGCGGAGGGAGGCGCGAGCGGCGCCGGGGACCGGACATCGAGGACACGATGAGCACAAGCGGCGGCTACTCCAACGTATACGTCCCGCTGGACAATTCAGAGCACTCGGATGCCGCGGCGGGGCTGGCCATCGATCTGGCGTCGGCCTGGGGGGCGCGCTGCGTCGGGATGCACGCCTACGCGGCACGGATGCACGACTTCCGCTTCAAGCAGATGGAGTACACCCTCCCCGAGGAGTACCAGGACGAGGCCGAGCTGCTCCGGCAGCGCCGCATCCACGACTCCCTGATCACGACCGGTCTCGAGCTGATCAGCGACAGCTACACCGACGTCATGCGTTACCGCTGCCTGGAGCGCGGGGTCGAGTTCGAGGCCCGGCGGCGGGACGGCCGCAACTGGGAGGAGATCGTCACCGACGTCGCCGAGGTCAAGCCGGACCTGGTGGTGATGGGCGCTCTCGGCACCGGCGCGGTGCGCGAGTCCACCCTGGGGTCGGTGGCCGAGCGGGTGCTCCGCCGCATCCGGACCGATGTCCTCCTGGTCCGGGACCTCGACTGGCAGCGGGAGGGGGACATCGTCGTCGCCGTCGACGGCTCACCCCAGAGCTTTGCGGGCCTGCGTGCCGCCCTCGAGCTGGGCAAGCGCTTCCAGCGCCGGGTGGAGGCGGTCGCGGTCTACGACCCCTATCTCCACTACGCCGTCTTCAACGGGATCGTCGACGTGCTGAGCGAGAAGGCGAGCAAGGTCTTCCGCTTCAAGGAGCAGGAGGCGCTCCACGAGGAGATCATCGACACCGGCCTGGCCAAGATCTACGAGTCGCACCTGCGGGTGGCCGAGGCGACGGCCAGGGAGGCCGGGATGGAGCTGCCCATCACCCTGCTCGACGGCAAGGCCTTCGATCGGCTGCTCCGCCATTGCCGCGAGCGGAAGCCCTGGCTGCTGGTGATGGGGCGGATCGGCATCCACTCCGACGCCGGCATGGACCTGGGCAGCGCCACCGAGCAATTGATCCGCTTCGCTCCCTGCAACCTGCTGGTGATGAGCGGCACCTACCTGCCACCTCTGGATCTCCGGGCGGACGCCTCGGTGGTGTGGACCCCCGAGGCGGAGGAGAGGATGGAGCGGGTGCCGGCGGGTGTTCGCGGCCTGGCACGCACCGCCGTGCTGCGCTGGGCGACCGAGCGCGGCCACAGCGTGGTGGCGAGCGGCGACGTCGACGAGGCCCTCGACGAGCTGATGCCCTTCCAGAAGAAGATGCGGGTCATCGCCGAGGCTCGGAGCTCCATCGAGGGTGCCGAGCAGGCGATGCTCGAGGAGCCGGCCGCCGAGGAGACCCGGTCCCTCTGCCGGGTGTGCGGCTACGCGGCCCGGGTGGAGCATCCCGCGCAGTGCCCCGTGTGCGGAGCCGGAGCGGCGGAGTTCGAGCCCCTCGACCTGTCGGCGCTGCGCGCTGCCGCCGACCAGGAGGGCGACGCGGCCGAGACCGGTTTCGACGGCCACAAGCTGGGCTGGACCCTGGAGGCGCGGCGCGTGCTCCAACAGCTCCCGGCGGGCTATCTGCGGCGCCGGGTCAAGGCCATGGTGGAGAAGCAGGCGCGCACCCGGAGGCTGCCGGCGATCACCGCCGAGGTGGTCGAGCCATTCGTCCGTCCCGAGCTGGAGTCGCTCGACCAGGGGGCGGGACCGCATCGGGCCCCGCGCGGGCTGGAGGCTCACACCGGCCCCCACGTCTCGCCCCGGCGGCTCCCCTGGAGCGCGGAGGCCGAGGAGCGGCTCGCCCGGATCTCCGCCGGCTTTCTCCGCAACCTCGCCTCCGAGCAGATCGAGCGGCTGGC
>PLAK01000040.1 GCA_003134115.1 Candidatus Changshengia sp. | reverse complement strand
GTGGATCTCGTCGATGAAGAGCACGCCGCGGCGCCCGAGGCGCCGGCGCTCCCCCGCCCGGGCGACGATCTGCCGGAGATCGCTGACCCCCGCCGAGACCGCGCTGACGTGCTCGAAGCTGGCCTTGGTCCGGGAGGCAAGCAGCATCGCGAGGGTGGTCTTGCCGCTGCCGGGCGGCCCCCAGAGGATCAGCGACGGCAGCTGATCCGCCTCGACCGCCTCCCGGAGCACGCTGCCCGGCCCGATCACGGAGTCCTGCCCGACCAGCTCGTCCAGGCTGCGCGGGCGCATCCGAGCGGCAAGGGGTGTGGAGAGCTCCGCCCGCCGATCGCCCTCCTCCCGGACGGCTCCGAAGAGATCGTCCTGGGAGGAGGGTGGGTCGGTCATGGTGGCGGCTACGCTACGCCGCCGCAGTCAGGCCTCGCCGCACCGGCGAGACCGTCACTTGGCCGGCGGTGGTGCAGGAAGCCGGACGGCGGGCGTGCCCTCACCGGAGGGGACGGCCCCGAGCACGCCGCGGAGCGCCTGTGCGGCACCCATGAGAGCCGCGGACTCGGCGGGCACCACGATGGTGGTGTTGTCGCTGTCGGCGAACTTGCTCAGGGTGTCCAGCTGGAGGATGGCGACCAGGGTCGGGTCAGGCTCGGCCTTCTTGATCGACTCGTAGACGTTGCTGATGGCCAGGGCGCGCCCCTCGGCCTCCAGGATGGCCGCCTGCCGCGAACCCTCGGCCCGGAGGATGGTGGCCTGCCGCTCGCCCTCCGCCTGCTTGATCGCCGCCTGCCGGTTGCCCTCGGCGATGTTGATCGCCTGCTGCTGCTGGCCCTCGGACTGGAGGATGCGGGCCCGCTTCTCCTGGTCGGCCTGCTTCTGCAGGGCCATGGCCTGGAGGATCTGGCCGGGAGGGCTGATGTCGACGATCTCGATCCGGTTGATCCGGATGCCCCACTTGTCGGTGACCTGCTCCATCTGCTGCTGCATCGCCGCGTTGATCTGCTCACGGGAGGAGAGCGCCTCGTCCAGGCTGACGTTGCCGAAGGCGTTACGGAGGGTGGTGCGCGCCTGCTGGTCGATGGCGATGAAGTAGTTGGAGACGTTGAAGAGCGCGGCCTTGGCGTCGATCACCTGGCTGAAGATGGTGGCGTTGACGGCGACGGCGACGTTGTCACGGGTGATGACGTCCTGCCGGTCGCCGGTGCGGGGGGTCTCGCGCATGTCGACCCGGACCAGCCGGTCGAAGAAGGGCCAGATGAGGCAGATTCCGGAGCCGACCTCTTTGTGGTACCGGCCGAACCGTGTGATGACTCCATTGAACCCCTGCTGGACCAGGTTCACGGCGGTGCCGAGAACGACCAGCACGAGGAGGACGACGACGCCGAGAGCGATGAACAGGCCCATCCGGTCAGCTCCTCAGATGTTGCTCGGGATCATCAGCGGAACCCGGGCCTATTGCAGACGGGGCGCGCCGCTGGCGCGCACGAGAAGTGTGGTACCGCGCACGGCGGCGACGACCACCGGCGTGTCGGGGGGAAGCGGCTCGGGGGCGTCGGTGATGGCCAACCACCGCTCGTTGCCGAGGGTGGCGTGGCCGGGGTGGCGCTCATCGCCGACCGCGTCGACGGTGACGGCGCGGGCACCGACCAGCCCCCCGGCCAGCCCGGGGAACCTGTACGGGGCCGCCATCCGCCCCTCCATCGCCCGCTTGAGCGCGGGCCGGATCGCGAACACGCCGCCAAAGGCGGCGGCGGCCCCGACCAGCACCTGCAACCAGATGGCCAGGCCAAGGGCGCCGAGCACCGCTGCCACCGCGGCACCGGCTGCCGCGAAGAGCAGGTAGAAGGCCTGCGTGTGGACCTCACCCGCGGCCAACAGCACCGCCGCGACGACCCAAAAGATCCACCACTCCACTGTCGTCGCAGTGTATCCCACCCGAAGGCACCCCCCCAGGGCCTGGCGGATCCAAGCGTCGCCGAACCCGCCGATCGCGCCCGCCGCGATGCCCTGGGCGAGATCAGAGTACGATCCGGGCATGAAGGGTGACCGGGTCGAGATCGTCATCGACACCGGCGGATCCGCGCAGACCTACGAGATCGTGGCCACCCGCGCCGGCCGCAAGGTCGAGGTCAGCACCGCCCGCGGCGTGGTCGAGGTCAGCGAGGTGACACGCGGCGGGCAGGCGGTGCGCACCGGGCGATTCATGGCCACCCGGGTGATCGCCCTGGTCGAGCACCCCGCCAGCGATGAGCCCGACCCCTCGGAAAGCGCCTCCCGGTCGCGGCAACCGAGAACCGAGCAGCTCGAGACCCTGCTCTGAAACGCGCTGCGACTGCCAAGAGAGAACGTCCGACGCCAGGAGGATGCCATCCGTGACCACCGTCAACGAGATCTTCGATGAAGTCAACCGCCGGCTGACCGACCCCGCCAAGGTCGGCACCACCAACGCCGCCTACCGGTTTGACCTGAGCGGCGACGACGGCGGCTCGTACCACATCGTGCTCAAGGACGGCGCGGGCGAGGCGGGGGCGGGGGCCCCCGACAGCCCAAACACCACCATCTCCATGTCAGGGGACGACTTCGTCGGGCTCGCCACGGGGAAGCTCGACCCCACCATGGCCTTCATGACCGGCAAGCTCAAGGTGCGCGGCGACATGGCCCTGGCCATGAAGCTGCAGAACCTGCTCCGCTAGCCGCTGCCAAACTCGGCACCCGACGCATCTCGATTCACCCATGCCGATCCCCGCTCCCGATCGCACCCGGCCACTCCGCTTCGACTACGACGAGGCCAAGCGCGCCCTCCTCATCCAATGGGGTGATGGAACCACCCACCTGATCCCCTTCGCGGTGCTCCGCCGTGCCTGCCCCTGCGCGGTCTGCGCCGGCGAGATGGGCCTCCCGGGTCGGTTCTCCGCCGAGCCGGAGCTGGCCACCGGTGAGGACGAGCTGGCGGACATCGGCCTGGTCGGCGCCTACGGGCTCAACGCGGTGTGGGCCGACGGCCACTCCACCGGTATCTACACCTTCGAGCGGCTGCGCGAGCTCGGAGAGCGGGCCGGCGTCGCCTGACCTCGCCGGCCCGAGCCCCGTCCCCTCTCCGGCTGGCCGGCGCTTGGGCTGCGGTCGGCGGTACCCAGCCCCTCCCCCGGAGCGCTCCCCGGAGATCAGCGGAGGTGGTAGTGGGGTCGGGGGCCCGCGGTATACTCGCCCCTCGCACGCGGGAGTAGCTCAGTGGTAGAGCACTACCTTGCCAAGGTAGGGGTCGCGAGTTCGAGCCTCGTCTCCCGCTCCAGCCTCCTCCCCTACTGCTGATCGCCGTAGTGGTAGCGAGCTTGGAGGACGACGATATCCTCGCCGTCAAGCAGATACACAAGCCGATGCTCGTCATCGATCCGGCGGGACCAGCATCCCTGAAGGACATGACGCAGCTGCTCCGGCTTGCCGATACCGGTGAACGGGTCCCGGATGATGTCCTGCAGCAACCGGTTGATCCGCTTCACCGTCGTCCGATCCGTCGACTGCCAGTAGACGTAGTCCTCCCAGCCGTGCGGGGTGAATACCAGACGCATCAGGCCAGCTCGTGGGTCTGTCGATCTCCAGCGCGGGCCTGTTCCAAGCTCTCCAGTAGCCTCTTCGCGTTTGACGGAGCCCGAAGCAGGTATGCGGTCGCTTCGAGAGCGTCATAGTCGGCTCGGGCCATCAGGACAGCATCGCCACGCTTTGAGGTGATCTCCACGGGCTGCCGATCGTTGTTGACCTGTTCGATCAGAGGAAACAGATTCTTCCGTGCCGCGCTGGCAGTCACAACCACACTCAAAGTCCTCCTGACTGGTACAGCATATGGTACCACTCGGCGGAGTAAGAAGACCGGAGCGCCAGCGTAGGCCCTCTCAGCCTGGCATCATCCAGGCGCGCCGCCTGGTCACGTGGGCCGCCTCCTACCGACTGACGAAGTGCACCACCGCGAGTGCTCTGGTGCGGCTCGTGACCGCTCTCACCGCCATCCGCGACTCCGCTGACGAGCGTCCACTTGGAAGTGGGCCAGCGCTTCGTCAAGACCCGTATGCGCGGTAGTCACCCGGAACATTCGTTGCCCTTGGATGGCGTGGACCTCATCGACGATTTCATCCACCATCCGAGGAAGTTCCAGAACGGACGGCTACAACCTCAGGTTGGCTTTCTCGACCGCGGCGACTGCTTCGTCGGGACCGCTCAGAGCAGCCTCGGCGGCGGAGCGGCGGCCGCCCAGATAGAGCGCAAGTTCGGTGGCGCGGCCTGAGAGGACCGCTGCGGGTTCAGATCCAAATAGTCGGCGTTTGCCATCGTCGCAGACCAGCAGGAGACCGAAGGGCCGCGTCTTGCGTGCAGCGCGGCGGCTGATGAACGCGCTCATTCGCCATGACAGCTCATCGAGATCCGGACGATCCAGGCGCGGCCCAATGCCGTTGGCTCGGCGCGCGTCCTCGTGGTGGATGAGGTACTCGAACCCGTTGAGCATGGTGCGGATGCCAGGAATCCGCCATGGGATCGGGGGCGCCCCCGCTCGCAGCCGGGCGACCAACTCTGTCCATCCCCTCGCCTTCTCTACGGCACGGCGCTCGTCCGGCCAGCGATGAAAGTGCTCTCTGAGAACCAGGTGCGCGGCCAGGTCGGCGGTCGTCCACCCCTCACACAGGGTGGGTGCATCGGGGCCGAGTTCGATCAGGAGATCACAGAGTTCACGACGCTCTCGGGCGTCGATCGGCTCGGCCACATTTCTCACTATACGCCAACTGGTTGACGCGTCAACCATACTGGACACGCCCGCCCACCCCGGGCGGCCTGATACGCGAACGTGTTTGCACAAGGGGCCGGACCGGACTACCGTGCCCCCAGGATGTCGGCGCAACTGCCGCGACGGGTTCCTGGTCCCGTCCCTGAGGTCG
>PLAK01000118.1 GCA_003134115.1 Candidatus Changshengia sp. | reverse complement strand
AGGGCGACCACAGCTGCCTGGTTCGATCCGTTCAAGGCGAACGTGCCGGATGCCGCCGACGCCCGCTCGGTGAACAGCACGACCGCTTCGTTATCTCGCAACTGGTCGAGCGGTTCAGTTCCATCCCCTCGAGGCAGCTGGAGCGGCGTCACAGGTACCACGTGCTCGCCCGTAACCTGGAGCGGCTCCCGGCTGGTGGTGATCACGCGGACGTTGGGCGCGGAGCGAAGGACCTCCGAGACGAGCTGAGCAGCCGCATCGAGAACGTGCTCGCAGTTGTCGACTACAAGCAACAACTGGTTGTCTCGCCAATGGGAGACCAGGATCTGCAGCGGCTTCCTCCCGGCCTGGTCACGGAGGTCGAGGGCGGTGAGCACGGCGTTGGGCACCAGGGCCTCATCGCGAACCTCGGCCAGCTCGACCAGCCAGGCGCCATCTCGGAAGCCGCGCGAAAGATCGGCCGCCGCCCGCAGTGCGAGCCGGGTCTTCCCGACACCTCCTGGCCCGACGAGACTGACGAGGCGGGCAGTGGCGAGCTTCCTCCTGATCTCGGCAAGCTCCCGGCGGCGGCCCACAAAGCTCGTCGTCTCGGCGGGCAGATTGCCCGAGGTTTGACGCGTTCTGGCCATCGTGATTACGAGGTTACCCCGTCGTCCTCGGCCCTGGCGCGGGTCGACTACGTATCGAATCCGTAATCCTGACGATTCGGCCGGTTGCGATGGTGGCCCAGCCTAATGGCCATGACCAAAGAGATACCAACCCAGCGGGTCGAGGTGACATTCGTCGGCCGACCTCCGGCGCGACAGGTTGCCCGAGCCTCAGGGGTCACCGATGTGGGTGTCGACGGCAGTCGGCTGCACTGCCTGGTGCATGGCAGCTTTCAGCCACTCCTCGAGGCGATGCGGGGTTACGAGGTCATCAGCTTCACGTCGATTCCGACGCCGGAGGGAGGTGGGCTGATGGAGGAGGAGTGACGCGCTTCCAACAACTGCGACGTGCTCGACATACACACCAGCGCTCTTCGCTCGGTCTCAACCTCACACATTAGGAGAACGACATGACCATCACTCCGACCACCCTCTTCCGATCCTCCGGCGTTGCCGCCGCAGTGGCCGGCCTGATCTTCATCGGTGTCCAGATTGGTAGCCCGCACATTGACGGTGCCAACATCACCACGGCCAACGTGGTCGTCCGCGAAAGCCTGAAGGTGCTCATGGCCACCCTGGCCCTCGCCGGCATCACCGGTATCTACCTGAGCCAGGTGAAGAGGATGGGGGGGCTCGGCCTGCTCGGCTACCTCGTGTTTGCGACCGGCTATCTCACGATGCTCGGCGTTGAATTCGTCGGTGCCTTTGTCCTCCCCTCCATCGCCCACAGCTCACCAGCCTACGTCAGCAATGCCATCGCCGCGGCCACAAATGGCACCGTAACCGGCGGCATTGGGCTGATCAAGACCGCCATCCTTCTCAACGGGATCACCTACGTGGCCGGTGGCGTCATCTTCGGGATCGCACTCTTCCGCGCCAACGTCCTCGCCCGATGGGCGGCAGCCCTCCTCGCCGTGGGCGCGCTGGCAACCGTCGCGACCGGCATCCTGCCGCAGTACGAGAGGCTGTTCGCCCTTCCCACCGGCGTGGCCCTGGTTGGCCTTGGCTACTCCCTGTGGAGCGCGCAGCGCACCCCGGCCGCCCTGCGCGTGCCCAGCTCTGTCAGCTCGCAGTTCGATCCGGCTGGCGCCAACTGACCATCCCGACGGCAGCCCGCCCGCCCGGTCGGCTCGATCGATCGGGTGGGTGTGCCGTCGCCCCGGCCGCCGCCATGTGACCGGGGGCGAGGGAAGAGGGTCGCTGGCAGTCGGGTGGTTGCGAGTTCGTGTCTTGCCTCAATTGGTGGTCATCGCGTCGGTGACCTGGGAAGAAGCTTCAGATGAATCCGAGAACGACGACGAGATCAATCACATCGCGAGGAGGAATCCAGATGAAATCGACAAGAGGAGTCGCATTCGTCGTAGGTGTGCTCTTCATCCTCACGTTCATCACATCGATTGCGGGAGCCTTCGCCTACGGGCCGGTTCTGAGTGATTCCCACTACGTCACCAGCACCGGCGCCGACACCGGAGTGCTTCTGGGTGCGTTCCTCGAGATGCTCCTCATCATCACCAACATCGGCTGCGCCGTCGTCCTGTTCCCGCTGCTCAAGCGGCAGAACGAGGCTCTCGCCCTTGGCTACGTCGCCGCTCGCCTCGTTGAGTGCACCTTCATCTTGGTCGGCATCCTCAGCCTCCTTGCGGTCGCCACGTTGCGGAAGGGGGCTGCGGGTACGGAGGCCCCCACACTCGTCACTGTCGGCAAGGCACTCGTCGCCATCAGGAAGTGAACATACCTGCTCGGACCCGGCTTCGTTGACGGACTCGGAATCGGGGAAGGTGTCGAGCAGGTCGGGGGCGATGAGGACGATGTTGGTGCCGGCCTTCATGCGGTCGTAGTACTTGCCGCGCACCGCCTTGCTGAGGTCGAGATGCCGCGGCGCTAGCGGATCGAGTTTTTTAGCCTTGCTCATCAGAGACATTCTAGCGCGGGTGGGAGCGGCCCTTCCGGGGGTTGGCGGTTGACGCAGGTGTCCGAGGTTGCGCGGAAATCCGATCCCACATCTCAGAAGCGA
>PLAK01000049.1 GCA_003134115.1 Candidatus Changshengia sp. | reverse complement strand
CTCGATGCACACCACCTCGCGCGCGTCGGCGGCCAGCACGGCGCTCAGCACCCCGATCCCGGCGTAGGCATCGACGATCCGCCGGCCCGCCACCTCGCCGAGGGCCGCGAGCACGCACCCGTAGAGGGCGTCGAGGTGGCCCCAGCTCACCTGCATGAAGGACTCCGGCGTGACCCGGAAGGCCCTCCCCCGCCAGTGCAGCGTGGTGAGGTCGGTGCTCCACCGCTCCGGCTCGGGCAGCACCGCCGCCATCTCGTCGATCACCGACCGGTCCAGGGCCGCGGCCGGCTTGGGCCGCAGCAGGAGCTCGACGCCGTCCTCCCCGGCGGTGACGTGGAGCACGCTGAGGGCGGGTGCCCCGCCCCGACGGACCAGCTCCCGGAGCCGCGTCAGCGAGCCCGAGATGCGGGGGTGGTGGATGAGGCAGTCGTCGACCGCCACCTTGCGCCAGCTCCGAGCACGGTTGAATCCCAGGGCGGCGTCGGCCATCCCCCTCTCCCCCGGGATGACGTGGAACTCGCCGCGCCAGCGGTACCGCCAGGGGTCCGGCATGCCATGGAGGCGGAGCTCGGGCACCGCGACCCCCGCCCGGCGCATGGCGTCGAGCACCACGTCCCGCTTGAGGAGCAGCTGGCGGGGGTAGGCGACGTGCTGGAGCTGGCAGCCCCCGCAATTGGGGAGGTAGGGGCAGGGCGGATCCACCCGGTCCGGTGATCCCTCGCGCATGTCGACGACCCGGCAGAACCAGGTCCGCCCCTTGCGAAAGGTGAGCGCGACCTCCACCAGCTCGCCGGGGATACCGCCGTCCACCATCAGGGTGGCGCCGGACGCGTGGGCCAGGCAGAGGCCGCCGTGGATCATGGCCTCGCAGCGGACCTCGAGCCTCGTGCCGGAGCGGAGCGCCTCGGGAGCCGCGTCAGCGGGCGAGGCGTTCACGGAGCAGGCCGGTCACCACCCTGGCGTCAGCGCGGCCGCTGGTCGCCTTCATCACCCCGCCCACCAGGCGCTGCAGGGCCTGCTCCTTGCCGCCCTGGAAGTCGGCGACCGCAGCCGGGTTCTCCGCGATCACGGCGTCGACGAGCCGCTCCAGCTCAGCCTGGTCACTCACCTGGCCGAGACCCCGCTCCCTGACGACCGCGGCGGGGTCACCACCCGCGAGGTAGAGCTCCTCGAGGAGCTCCTTGGCGGTGGAGCCGTTGATGCTGCCCGCCTCCACCAGCTTGACCAGGGAGGCGAGCCCCTCCAGGCCGAGGCCGCTGCCCTGGAGCGGGGTGTGGGTCTCGCGGGCCAGCCGCGCCACCTCCCCCATCAGCCAGTTGGCGGCTGCCTTGGCGGGCACACCGGCGGCGACCAGCGCCTCGAAGGCGCGTGCGTCCTCCCGCTCCGCGGTGAGGTTCGCGGCGTCGTACGCGGAGAGGCCATGCTCCCGCTGCAGCCGCTCGGCGAGCTGCTGGGGCAGCTCGGGCAGGCCCGCCCGCACCCGATCGACGAACTCCGCGCTCAGGCGGAGCGGGGGGAGGTCGGGCTCGGGGAAGTAGCGGTAGTCGTGGGCGTACTCCTTGCTGCGCTGGGAGATGGTGGCGCCCTTGGCCTCGACCCAGCCCCGGGTCTCCTGGGCGATGGTCTGGCCCTGGTCGAGCAGCCGCCCCTGGCGGACGATCTCGAACTCGAGGGCGCGGTGCACCGCCCGGAACGAGTTCATGTTCTTGACCTCGACCTTGACCCCCAGGCCGGTGTCGCCATGCTTGCGCAGCGAGATGTTGGCGTCGCAGCGGAACGAGCCCTGCTCCAGGTTGCCGTCGTTGACGCCGATGTAGACGAGGATCTGCCGGAGCCGGACCAGGTACTCACGGGCCTGTGCGGGAGTGCGCAGGTCGGGCTCGCCGACGATCTCCATCAGCGGGACCCCGGCACGGTTGAGGTCCACCACCGAGCTGCGCGCCTGCTGCAGGATGTCGCCCGCATGCTGGAGGGTGCCGGTGTCCTCCTCCAGGTGCACGCGGGTGATGCCGCAGCGCACCTCCTCGCCGTCCACGGTGAAGGTGAGGTGGCCGTTCAGCGACAGGGGCATGTCCCACTGGGAGATCTGGTAACCCTTGGGGAGGTCGGGATAGAAGTAGTTCTTGCGGTCGAACTTGCTGTGCTCGGGGATCTCGCAGTTGAGCGCGAGCGCGCTCCGCACCGTGTACTCCACGGCGACCCGATTCATCACCGGCAGCACCCCGGGAAGACCGAGGCAGACCGGGCAGGTGTTGCTGTTGGGCGGGCTGCCGATGTAATCGGCGCTGCACCCGCAGAACATCTTGCTCCGGGTGAGCAGCTGACCGTGGACCTCCAGGCCGATGACCGGCTCCCACCGCTCCATCACCTGGTCCAGGGTGCTCACCGCGCTGGTCGAGGTCATGACGGAGTCCCCGTCGCCGTGGGCGACGACGGCGGCATCTGCGCGTGCCAGGCGGTCGCCGCCTCGTAGGCGTGCGCGACCCGGAGCACCTGCGCATCGCCGAGCCGCGGTCCGATGACCTGCAGCCCGACCGGCAGCCCCTGGCTCAGCCCGCACGGGATCGAGATGCCCGGCAGGCCGGCGAGGTTCACGGGAATGGTGAGAACGTCGCAGAGATACATGGAGAGGGGATCGCTCTTGTCCCCCTTGGGGAAGGCGACGATCGGTGAGGTGGGGCAGACCAGGGCGTCCACGCTCTCGAAGGCGCGGTCGAATTCCTCCGCAATGAGGGTGCGCACCTTCTGCGCCTGGCGGTAGTAGGCGTCGTAGTACCCGCTCGAGAGCGCGTAGGTCCCGAGCATGATCCGGCGCTTGACCTCGGGCCCGAAGCCCTGGCCGCGGGTCTCCAGGTAGGTGTCGGTGAGCGACTTGCGATCGACGTGGAGGCCGAACCGGACCCCGTCCATCCGGGCGAGGTTGGCCGAGCACTCGGCGGGCGCGATGATGTAGTAGGTGCTGAGCGCGGCCTCGGTGGAGGGCAGCGACACCTCGACCAGGGTGGCGCCGAGCTTCTCGAGCTCCGCCAGCGCGGCGAGGACCGCGGCACGCACGCCCGGCTCCAGTCCCTCGGCCATGTACTCGCGGGGGACGCCGAGACGCATCCCCGCGACGCCCCGCGCCACCTGGGTGGCGACCGGCTCGACCGGGAGCGGCGAGGTGGTGCTGTCGCGCGGGTCGTGCCCGGCCATGGCGGTGAAGACGTGGGCGGCGTCCTCGACGCTTCGGGTGAAGGGACCGATCTGGTCCAGGGAGGAGGCGAAGGCGATCAGCCCGTAGCGGGAGACCCGCCCGTAGGTCGGCTTGAAGCCGGCCACACCGCAGAAGGAGGCGGGCTGCCGGATCGACCCCCCGGTGTCCGTCCCCAGGGAGAAGGGGACGGCCCCGGCCGAAACGACGGCCGCGCTGCCGCCGCTGCTGCCGCCCGGCACCCGGCTCGGATCCCAGGGGTTGCCCACCGGCCCGAACGCCGAGTTCTCGTTGGAGGAGCCCATGGCGAACTCGTCGCAGTTGGTGACCGCGATCGGGACCGCTCCCGCGTCCAGCAGACGCTGGATGGCGGTGCCGGTGTAGGGCGGGATGAAGCCCTCCAGGATCCTCGAGCCCGCGCTGGTCTCCACCCCCTCGACGCAGAGCACGTCCTTGTACGCGAAGGGGATGCCGCAGAGCGGACCGGCCCGCTCCGGCGATTCGGCGAGCATGCGGGCGGCACGGCCGGCCTGCCGCTCGGTGAGGGCGTCGGTGTAGCGGAGGACGGGGTGGAGGTCCTCGATGGATTGGAGCGCGCCGCGGGCCTGGGCGGCCAGCTCGGCAGGAGTGGTCTCGCCGCGGCGCAGGCGGGCGCCCAGCCCGCCGACGGTCTCCGGGCTCATGAGCGCGCCACCGCCGTCCTGGAGCGCGACAGCGCCCTCCTCTCCTCCACCACCGCACTCATTCTTGGATCGCCCCCACCTCGAAGTGGTCGCGACGGCGCTTGGGCGCGTTGGCGAGCGCCTTCTCGACGGGCAGGCACTCGCTCCTCACATCCTCACGCCAGGCATTGACCAGGCCGCCGACCTGGGCGGTCTCGCCGACCTGAGAGGTGTCGACCTGCTGCAGCCGGTCGACATGGCTGAGGATGGCGTCGAGCTGCTGGCGGTAACGCTCGACCTCCTCGTCGCTCAGGCCGAGGCGGGCGAGCATGGCGACGTGGGTGACCTGGTCGCGGGCGAGGGTCATGGCTTCCTCCGAGGCGTCACGGTGCGTGATTATCCGCATCGCGCTCGGAGACGGCGCCTGGCGGACCCTCCGCGGCCGGCCCGGTGCCGGTGAGCGGGAGCCAGGTGAGCACCGTCTGCTCGGTGGGCTGGAAACCGTGGTGACGGTAGACGGCGAGGGCCTGCGGGTTGTCGGGGCGGGTCCAGACCGTCACAAAGGTCGCCTCGCGTTCGCGAAAGAGGCGCATGGCCTCCCCGACGAGCGCGGTCGCCACCCCGGCGCCCCGGGCCGGGGGCTCCACGTAGAGCTCGGCCACCTCGCCCTCCAACCCATTGCCGGGGTCGAAGAGGACGCACCAGCAGAGCCCGACGGCGTGGCCCTTCTCGTCGCGGGCCACGAAGACCACGTTGTCCCCCTGGAAGTGAGGCTCGAGAGGCCCGGTGCGAGCCGCGAGCTCCTCCCTGGTCTCCCGAGGGTGGTCGTAGCGCACCTGGTCCTCCAGGCCGAGCTCGACGAGCAGGGCGAGGACCTCGGGGTCGTCGGCGCGCTGCAGGGTCTCGATCTGGACTGGAGATGCCACCCCGCGATCCAAGCACACTGGGGCGTGCGCCGGATGCGGGAGCCGTGGTCGATCAGGAGTTGAGGGGCTGCCCGGCGAAGACCGGCCGCTGCTGAGCGGGGTGCGTCTCTTGGCCGGGCGTGGGGCTCGCGGAGCTGCCCGGCGACGCTTCGGTGGGCGGCGGGGTCCAGAGCGCGGCCACTGAGAAGCTGGCCCCCAAGTCCTGGAGACCCGACGTGCGGTCCCAGTAGAGGGTGTCGATGGTGAGAGTCGTGCTGGTCGCGTGGGCGAGCTCCAGGATCAGGAGTCCGCCGCCGGGCATCGAGACCGCTGCGTAGGGGTCGTCCGCCGAGACGCCCCCATTCTCCAGCGTGCTGGGCGCACCTCCGTAACTTTGGCTGGCCGCACCGATCGTCCTCGCAGCGTCCGGGCCGGTGAGCACGATGAAACGCCCGTCCCCGGTCACGATCAGGGGGTCACCCTGGGCGTCGAACCCCATCGGAACCACCCCGTTGTCATCCCAGGACGCCGACGGCGACGGCCCCGGCGGTGGCACGGGCCAAGCGACCGAGGTGCGGGTGGCCAGGTCGTAGCGCAGCAGCGCCGAATTGGACTCGCCGCTTTCCCACAGGTCGTCGCCCTCCGCGGCGAAGGCGTCGGTGGTCCCGAGGTACGTCTCACCCCCGGTGGCCGGATCGAGGAGGTAGTCGGGGAAGCTCGCACCGAAGTCGCCTTCCAGGAAGACCCGAGTGCCACCGCCCGAGGCGGTCGCGCCGGCGGAGGCCGAGATGCGGGCCACCACGATGCCCTCGCCGGTCCAGCCCAGGACGCGGTCCATCTCGCCGACCGGGGTCATCGTCTCATCGCCCGTCGCATCCACGACATGGACCCGCCCAGCGTCCCACACACCCTGGGCGCAAGGGGTGGGGCTGCAAGTGTCGTCCGCGTACGCGAACTCCCGGCCGCCGGGCGACCAGCCGCAATCGTCGGTCGGCTCCGGCTGGTCGCAGCTGGCCAGCACCGTGGCGGTCTCCTTCCACCCCCCTGATGGGAGGTAGACGAGGTCATGATCCCCCGGACCGAGCCGGGGGGCGTTGGGGTCACCGATGAACTGGCCGGTCTGACAGTCGACGAAACCGGCTGTCACCGAGGCCACCCAATTGTCCGGGCCTCCCACCGGTTCGGTGCCGGCTCCGTACTCGACGGAGGGGACCATGCACCCGGGCGGGCCCGCCGTAGCGGTCCGCGCCGCCCGGGACGACCCGTCGCCCCTCTCTGTGACCCGGATGACAGCGAAGGTGGCGGCGGCCACGGCGAGAGCGGTGACCACGCTGAGAGCCACCTGCAGGCGGCGGCCTGGCCGGAGTCGGTGCGCGCTCTCGCCGCTCATCGACTGGGGGCGAAGGATTGACACGGGAGGGGCCACCTCGGCGAAGAGCCGGTGATAGGCGCGCTCGTCGGGAGTGCCGTCTGGCAGACGTTCGTCAGTCATGGGAGCTCTCCATCGGGGTGCGGCGGGGCGACCAGGCTCCGCAGGCGCTTCAGGGCGCGATGGGTGGCGACCCGGGCAGTCGCCTCCTGCATGCCGGTGACGGTGCCGATCTCGGCGAAGGTCAGGCCGGCGGCCAGCCGCAGACCGAGGAGCTGGCGATCCCGGCTCGACAGTCGGCTCATGGCCGCGATCACCTCGCGCAGCTCGGCGCGGAGAAGGGCGGCATCCTCGACATGCTCCGGCTCGGGCCGGAACCACTGGCGATCCAGGAACCGGCGGGCGCTTCCCATGCGGCGGCGGTGATCGATGGCCTCGTTGCGGGCGATGCGGAAGAGCCAGGGGCGGAGTCCCGCCTCCTCGGGTCTCACCCGTTCGTACGCGGCCAGCGCGGCGGCAAAGGTGTCGGCCGCGACATCCTCCGCGAGCGTCGCGTTGCCGGTCTGGGAGAGGCAGAAGCGGTACACCGGTCCGGCGTGCCGCTCGTACACCCGCTCGAAGGGAAGCTGGGTTACCTCATCCTCGGGTGTCGGTTTCGCGACGCTGAGATCCCAGGGCTCGGATCTTCCGGTCATGGCGGCGGTGATCATCGTCTGCACAACGTCCCAGCGACCGCTCGCGTAACTCNNCGTGGTGACGGCCGCAGGAAGGGCGCCGGCCGCCGCGCCGACCGGTGGCGAGGCCGATGGCGTGACCGGGGCGGATGGTGAGGCCGAGGCTTGTGCCGTCGCCGTCGAGGACGTCAAGGGAGAGGTTGACGGCACCGGCGGCAGGGACGGGACACCGGAGAGGGTGGGCACGGGTGTGGCGGACGCCGTGGCGGTGGGCGCGCCGCCCTCCTGCTCGGTCCAGCTGGTGCCGTCCCAGGTCCAGGTGTCACCCATCACCTCGCCCGCGGCCGAGGTCGACCCGAGCAGCTGTCCGCCGAAGAGCACCACCTGGCCGGTGGAGCCGTCGTACGCGAGGGCGGGCGCGGAGCGGGGCGCCGGGGCGCCGGCGGACGGCGCCTCGACCCAGCCGGCCGCCGGGTTGGTCGAGATCCAGAGGACGCCCGTGTAGTCCAGACCGACGACCTCTCCGGCGGCGGTGTCGCTGACCGGCGGCGTCTGGAAGTAGCGCGCCGCGCCCGCCTGCAGGTCCTGCACGGGGCTCCAGCCGCTACCGGTCCACTGCCAGTCCTCGGCAGCCGGGATCAACGGGCACGGAGCGTCGGCGGGGCAGGCGTAGTCCGACCCTCCGGCCACGGCGCCCGGATTGGCACCCAGGTCCACCAGAAGTCCGGGGCCTGGGAACCAGGCCAGCTCGCCACCCGATGCCGGCGCGTCACTGGCGGAGGAGTCGGCGAGCTGGAAGGTGCTGCCGTCGAACACCCAGGTGAGCGTCGCAGCCGTGGCGGGGCAGGACGTCTCCAGGGGGCAGTTCGAGCAGATCACCTCCGACCCGGTTGAGGAGCCGGCCGCCCCCGACGCCTCCGGGCAGATACCGCACGTGGACGGGACCCCGGAGGTGGTCATCGGGCACATCGCACAGGCGATGGCGGGGTTTGCGACTCCGGGCTCGCCCGTGGCGGTCGCGGGACAGCTCGGGCAGGCGATCATCGCCGTGCCACAGGAGATCGGGCAGGCGCTGGTGGACTGTGCCACGGGCGGGGACGGGCACAGGGTGGACAGGCAGCTGCCGTCCATCGGGCACGCGGTCTGCGCAGGAGAGGTGCCGGAAGTCGCCGAGGGGACCGCGACCGGAGACGAGCACGGCCCGCCCCCGGCGCCGACGCAGACGCCGCCCGCAGAGCTCGACGAGTTGTAGATGGCCGGGAGCGGGACGGGGACGACGGAGGAGGAATCGGTGGTGACGAGGATGAGCTTTCCGCTGGTCGGGGCGGTGGCCATGGAGGCGCCGGCCAGGGTGTAGGCACCGAGCCGGCCCGTGCCGTTGCCGAGTGAGATCTGGGACCAATCGCTGCCATCCCAGGCCCACCCGTCCTGGAGCTGGGTGCAGCCTTCCACGGTGCCCACGGTTCCGGCGGAACTGCCCGCGGTGCCCGACGACCCGCTCCCCACCGAGCAGCCGCTGCCGCCCGTCCCGCCGAGCAGGATCAGCCGCTGGCTCTGCGGGTCCCAGGCCATCTCGGCGCCGTACCGCGCAGGTGGGCTGTCCGCCGGCCCCGCCTCAGACCATCCAGAACCGTCCCAGAGCCAGGTGCCGGCGAGAACCTGCCCATCGCTGCCGGTGCCGCCGAACATGACCACGTCACCGGTGGCGGGGTCGTAGGCCATGGCCGCGCCGGTCCGCGCCGCCGGGCCCCCATCCCCGGAGGCGACATCGTGGCGGAGACCGAAATAGCCACCCACCACCGCGGCGACGACGGCCAGCGAGATCACGAGGGCACCCGCCCCCCTGCGCAGGCGGCTGGCACGGCCCGGAATCATGTCCATACCTTCGCTTACGCGCGCACCCCGCGCCGGGTTCCCGGCGGGTGAGGAGTGGCTGCGACGGTTAGACTCGCCGACGATGGCCGAGAGCGCAGGCAAGCCTGCCAATCCCGAGCAGCTGAGCCCCGAGGAGCTGACCCGGCTCCAGCCCGGGCTGGCCCGGCTGATGCCGGAGATCGCCAACCGCCTCTGGCGCGCCGTCTACTCCGCCCGGGCCGGCCACTGGCGGCTCACCCGGTGGCAGCTCACCGAGATGCGCAAGCTATTCCTTCTCGGCACGATCACCCGTCCCAAGTACTCGGACGACTTCGCCGAGTTCCTCCATGAGGAGGTGGAGCCGCTCCTCGCCGCCGTGGCGGCCGAGGACCTCGCGATGTTCGAGCGCCGGGTGCACGAGGCGGTGGACGCGACCAACGAATTCCATCGACGCTGGGAGAAGGGATTCATCGTCTGGAAGCTGCCGGAGAGCGCGCCGCCGGACCTCGATCTGACGCCTCGCTGAGCCCCTCCCCCACCCATCGGGAGGGCTGTGGGAAGGCTATGCTGCCCGCATGATCGTCACCACCACCGAGAACATCCCCGGCACCCGGGTCACCCAGACACTCGGGCAGGTATTCGGCCTGACCGTCCGCTCCCGCGGCATCGGCGGCAACATCGCGGCCGGCTTCCGCGGCATCGTCGGCGGGGAGGTCGGCTCCTACGTGAAGCTGCTCGAGGACGCCCGGCGCCAGGCGGTCGACCGCATGGTGCAGAACGCCACCGCGATGGGGGCCAACGCCGTGACCATGATGCGGTTCGACTCCTCCGAGATCGGCAACACCATGAGCGAGATCGTCGCCTACGGCACCGCCCAGGTGGTGGAGCCGGTGTTGGGAGCCGCCGGCTGATCGGGCGCTGAGGTGTCGACGGGCATGGAGGTCGTGCCGTGATCGCGGTCGGCGAGCTGGTGGTGTTCGTCGCCCTCCTGGTTCTGATCATCGTGGGAGCCGCGGTCGGCTGGGAGCGCTACAGGGGTGGCGGCGCGGGCAGCCGCGGTGCGGGTGTCAGCGGGGCCCAACCCACCGCCGAGATCTTCATCGACCCCGAGACAGGGCGGCGGATGCGGGTCTGGTTCGACGCCCGGACCGGGCAGCGGGACTATCGACCGGAATAGCGGCGCCTCACCGTCCGCGGACCCGGCAGCGTGGCAGCGGGTCACCTCCGAGTGGTACCACGAGGGCGTGCACACGGCCGCGGAGATGCTCGAGCGGCTCCGCGCCGGCGGGGTCCGGGACGAGACCGTGCTCGCAGCGATGGCGGCCGTGCCCAGGGAGGAGTACGTCCTCCCGAGTGACCGCGAGGAGGCGTACGCCGACAGGGCTCTCCCCATCGGTTCCGGGCAGACCATCTCCCAACCGCTGATGGTGGCGATCATCATCGAGGCGCTGCAGCTGCGGGCCGGTGAGATCGCGCTCGACATCGGCACCGGAAGTGGATACCAGGCCGCGGTGATGGCCGCATGCGGTGCCCGGGTGATCAGCGTCGAGCGCATCCCGGAGCTCGCCAACCAGGCCGCCCAGCGGCTCGAGCGCCTCGGTGTGGACGTGGAGGTGGTGGCCGCCGACGGCAGCCTCGGCCTGCTCGATCGCGCCCCCTTCGACGCGATCGCGGTCGGGGCGGCCGCCCCCCGCCTGCCGGTGGCGCTGGCGCGCCAGCTGCGCGAGGGTGGCCGGCTGGTGCTGCCCATCCACAGCGGTCCCGAGGGCGAGGAGCTGACTCGGATCTTGATGGCCGGCGGCAGGTGGACATCGGAGAATCTCGGCCCCTGCCGTTTCGTACCCCTGATCGGAGCGGACGCGTATCGGGATGCGGGCCCACCCTCTGACGGCCCCGGCGTTTAGCATGGGCGGGCGCCGAGGTACATGGGGAAGTGACCGGCGCGGAGCGTCCTGAGAGGCCACTTCCCGGTTCAGCAGCGTTTCGTTCACCTTCTGGAGGGTCCCAACCCATGGCCAAGACCGTCGGCATCGATCTCGGTACCACCAACAGCGTGGTGGCAGTGATGGAGGGCGGAGAGCCAACCGTCATCGCCAATGCCGAAGGCGGTCGCACCACCCCCTCCGTCGTCGCATTCACCCGCGGCGGGGAGCGCCTGGTCGGGACACTGGCCCGGCGCCAGGCGGCGGTGAACCCCACCAACACGATTTACTCCATCAAACGATTCATGGGCCGGCTCCTCAGCGAGGTCACCACCGAGGCCAAGCAGGTCCCCTACAAGGTCGTGGCCGGCAAGGACGGCCGCGTCGAGGTGGATGTCGCCGGAGAGCGGCACACCCCCGAGCAGATCTCGGCGATGGTGCTGCAGAAGCTCAAGACGGACGCCGAGGCCTACCTCGGGGAGAAGGTGACCGACGCGGTCATCACCGTGCCCGCCTACTTCAATGACGCCCAGCGCCAGGCGACCAAGAACGCCGGCCAGATCGCGGGCCTCAATGTGCTCCGGATCATCAACGAGCCGACCGCGGCCGCGCTCGCCTACGGTCTGGAGAACAAGGAGAACGAGAAGATCCTCGTCTTCGACCTGGGTGGCGGCACCTTCGACGTCTCCATCCTGGAGGTCGGCGAGGGGGTCTTCGAGGTCAAGTCCACCAACGGTGACACCCACCTGGGTGGTGACGACTACGACCGGCGGGTCGTGGACTGGCTCGCGGATGAATTCAAGCGTGACCAGGGGATAGACCTGCGCGGCGACGCCCAGGCCCTGCAGCGCCTGACCGAGGCCGCTGAGAAGGCCAAGATCGAGCTCTCGCAACGCCCTGAGACCCAGGTCAACCTCCCCTTCATCACCGCCGACGCCTCCGGCCCCAAGCACCTCGACATCACGCTGTCGCGGCCGAAGTTTGAGCAGCTCACCGAGGACCTGACCGCGCGCTGCCGCAAGCCTTTCCAGGACGCTCTGGCCGACGCGCACATGAGTGTCAAGGACCTCGAGGACGTGATCCTGGTCGGCGGCTCGACGCGGATGCCGGTGATCCAGGCCCTGGTCAAGGAGTTGACCGGCAAGGACGCCAACCGCGGGGTGAACCCCGACGAGGTGGTGGCGGTGGGCGCCGCCATCCAGGCCGGCGTGCTCAAGGGCGAGGTCAAGGACGTCCTGCTCCTCGACGTCACGCCGCTCTCGCTCGGGATCATGACCGAGGGAGAGGTCAACACCAAGCTCATCGAGCGCAACACCACCATCCCGACCGCCAAGTCGCAGGTCTTCTCCACCGCCTCCGACTCGCAGCCGAGCGTGGAGATCGTCGTCCTGCAGGGCGAGCGGCCGCTGGCCCGGGACAACCGCATCCTGGGGACATTCACCCTGGATGGGATCCCGCCGTCGCCGCGCGGAGTGCCGCAGATCGAGGTCACCTTCGACATCGACGCCAACGGCATCCTCAACGTCACCGCGCATGACCGCGGCACCGGCAAGCAGAACAAGGTGACCATCACCGGCTCGACCACGCTCCAGAAGAACGAGGTGGAGCGGATGGTCAAGGAGGCCGAGGCCCACGCCGACGAGGACCGTCAGAAGACCGAGGCGATCGAGGTCAAGAACCGGTCCGAGCACCTCGCGTACCAGGCCGAGAAGGCACTCAAGGACGCCGGCGACAAGCTCCCCGCCGAGCTCAAGGCCGACATCGAGGCCAAGATCGCCGCGGTCCGCGACGCCATCGCCAAGAACGACGACGCCGCCCTCAAGACGGCGCACGACGCGCTCCAGGCTGAGATCCAGAAGATCGGCGAGGCCGTGTACGCGTCCGGCGGGGGTGGCGGATCGTCCAGCGGGAGCGGCGGTCCGGCACCGGAGCCCGAGGGTGGCAGCGCGCCACCGGAGGCTGGTACCGGCGGGTCTTCGGGCTCTGACGCCTCAGGCGGCGACGACGTGGTCGACGCCGAGTTCAAGGAGGTCTGAGGCCGGAAGGCCCTCGGGCGAGCCGTGGCGGGGCGCAGGTGGCTGCTCCGCTCGGCACGCACGTCCGGCGCCTGTCGGCGCCGGCATGCTCGTGCTCGGCAGCATTGCAGCTGCTGCCTGCGCAAGGCCTCGCTCCTCAGCGCACCTCCACCCGCCGACCGCTGCGAGTCCCGGCTAACGGGAGCGCGAGTCTCGGCGGCGTTGCATCGCCCCTTGCGCAAACCTCGCTCACAGGCGGTGCCCCTCTCCCAGGTCCAGCATGACCCCCGGGTCCCGCCAGGCAGCACCCCCCTCCTCTCCAACCGGTTAAGGACAAGATTTTCCATAACCACTGTGCAGCAGAGGCAGAGCACGTCTCAGTCCACGATCAGGCGCCTTGACGCTCTTGGCGCAATCGTCTACCGCCAATCGAGCCGAGCACCTGGGCAGATCGGGTGCTCATCGCCGCGCTGGCCGGCCTGCACCGGGATCCTCGTCAGCTCGGTGAGCGTCCCCTCGCGCGCCCAGCAGGAGGGTGGCGGCGTTCGCCGTGCTGCGGCTGACCGCCACACCGGCGGGCAGGCGGAGGTCGGTTGCGATCGCGGCGGCCCCACCCACGACGATCGGAACCCTCGCTCGGCGGCGCAGCGCCCTGACCAGCGGCACGAGGGCGCGAGCCGGGGGCGTGGTGGTCACCACCACGCCGACCGCCCACACCGGCTGCAGGCCGGCGACGCAGGCGACGAAGTCCTCGGTCGGCACGTTGGCGCCGAGGTCATGCACCTCGAAGCCCTCGGCCCTCAGCACGTCGGTGAGCAGCGCGCTCGGCAGCGAGTGCATCTCGCCCGCGGGCGCGCCGAGCACGATCCTGCCGCGGCGGCGGCCGCGACGCGTGACCTGTGCCCCTGCTCGACCGACGAGGCGGTGAGCGATGAGGCTCGCCCGATGCTCGTCGGCGACGCTCGCAGCACCTCGCTCCCAGCGCTCCCCGATCTGCTGCATGGCGGCACCGATCAGCTCGATGCTGATGGCGCTCGCGGTCGCCCCGGCGGCCATGGCCTCGCTGATCACGGTCCAGGCGCCCGCCTCGTCGCCGGCCAGCAGCGTGGTCACCAGCCGGCCCACGCGCGGCTCATGCCGTGGGTGGCCTCGCCGTCCGCGCTCCACCGGCGCCTCAGGCTCGCGAGCGAGCGCCTGGAGGTCGCTGCGGCGCACCAGCCACTCGCCGCCCTCGCGACGCGCCGCCAGCTTCCCCGTGCGGACGTAGCGGTAGACGGTCATGTAGTGCAGGCCGAGGACCTCGCTCGCCTCGCGCAGCCCGACCTCCGCTGCGCCGGTCATGTCGGGTTCCCTCCCGTTCCCTCCCGCGAGCGAGCGCTCGCCGATCACGCCGGGCACCTCCCGGCGGGCGAAAGCTCGCCGTTCACGCAGGGCCCGTATCGGCGAGCGGCGGCTCACCGCTCAACCGATCACACAGCTCCACCAGCCGGCGGCGCTCCGACCGCGTGTCGCTCGCCGCGGTGCGGCGCAGCCGGTGGAGTGGTCGCGGACGCCGATCCAGCCAGAGCGCGCCCTGGGCCAGGGTATCTGGGTCCGCCGTCGCCAGCCACACCATCGTGTCCGCGCCCTCGCCCACCGTGCGGAGGATCGGTGCCGTCAGGCGGTGGAAGGTGGGAAGGCTCGCGGCCATCCCCGGCGTGTATGCCCAACCCGGGTGCATCGCCACCAGGGAGACACCCCGGCGCTTCAGCGCCGGTGCGCAGTGCGCCACCAGGCTCACCTGGGCGCGCTTGGCGCGGGCGTAGGCCGCCGCCCCGCGAAACGTGGACGCGGTCATCTGGAGGTGCCCGACGTCAAGCGGCTGCGTGTACATCCCACCGGAGGTCACCACGATCACCCGCGATCCGGGGACAGCCTCGAGCTGGGGCAGGAGCAGCCGGGTGAGGAGGTAGGGGCCGATGAGGTGGGTTGCGACCGTCGTCTCGATCCCATCCGCGGTCTGGGTGTACGAGGGCAGGAGCGCACCCGCATTGTTGATGAGGGCATGGAGCCGAGGGGCCAGCGCGGCGACCGCCATGGCGGCCCTTCGCACGGAGGCGAGATCGGAGAGGTCCGCCTCGACGACATCCACCGTGGCCCCGTACCGGGCGCGGATCTGGACCGCGACCGCCTCACCGCGCGCTGTGTCCCGCACCAGCAGCAGCAGATGAGCGCCGAGTGCACCGAGCCGCCGGGCGGCCCAGTTGCCAAGGCCCGAGGTGGCACCCGTGATGGCAACGGTCCGACCGTCCAGCCGCCGGGCCGAGAGCGGCTCGAATCCCTGGGTGCGGCGCCTCGCCAGGTACCCGATGCGGCTGAAGCTGCCGACGACGCTCGCCTCGAGCGCCCGGTCGAGCAGCTGGGCCCCGCGCCTCATGGTTCCGAGAGGATACGGCGCAGGGAGACGAGCGCCCGGGTGGCGGTCCGCCGAAACGAGGGGGCGAGGAGCGGGCTGAGCGGCCAGGCGATGCCGCGCAAGGTCAGCCGGGCGTCGTAGGCGACCCGGCAGCCGCCGGGCTCCTCGGTCACGGTGATCCGATCACGGGAACAGAGCCACCTCGTCTCCGCGAGGAGCTCGACGCTCACCCCGGTCAGCTCGGTGATGACGTACCGGAGGGCCAGGCGCCGGTCGCCCATGGCGACGGTGAGGTCGAAGGCCGCTCCCAGCCGGGCCGCTCCCGGATCCAGTGACCGCGCCGCGACCACGCTCGGGTCCCACTCCCGCGCGTTGCTGAAGTCGGACATGTAGGCGAATGCCCGCTCCGGCGTCCAGCCGGAGGCGACCGAGGTGACGAACCGTGACATGGATCTTCTCCTTGAGCTCCGTGTGCGCTATATTAGCACTAAATTCATCAAAGGGGCGAAGCAACGCCCGCACCACCACCTGAGGAAATCATGCGCATCGCCATCGTTGGCAGCGGGGTCTCCGGCCTGGTCAGCGCCCACCTGCTCCATCCCCTCCACGAGATCACCCTCTTCGAGGCCCAGGACCGGCTGGGAGGGCATGTCAACACGGTTCGGGTGCCGGACGCCGACGCGCCCGACCACGCCATCGACACCGGTTTCATCGTCTTCAACGAGGCCAACTACCCGGGATTCACCCGCCTGCTCGCCCAGCTCGGGGTCGCCAGCCAACCGAGCGACATGAGCTTCAGCTTCTCCTGCATGCAGACCGGGCTGGAATACCGCGGCACCGACTTCAACACCCTGTTCGCCCAGCGGCGCAACCTGGTCAACCCCGGATTCCTGCGGATGCTGGTGGACATCACCCGCTTCAACAGGGACGCGCGCCGGCTGCTGCAGAGCGAGGACGTCACCACCTCGCTGGATGACTTCCTCGCCGCCGGCCACTACTCCAGCGACTTC
Organism: Candidatus Changshengia sp.; assembly: GCA_003134115.1. GTDB lineage: Bacteria > Chloroflexota > Dormibacteria > Aeolococcales > Aeolococcaceae > Changshengia. Next base: position 2,124 of record PLAK01000049.1, on the reverse strand, counting down.
GTGGACCGCTATGTGACCCCGCTCGGCTCATCGATCTGGTCGTCCGATCCCTCCCGTTTCGGGGAGTTCCCAGCCGCAGCCCTGGCGCGCTTCTTTGATCGCCACGGACTGCTGCGCCTCCGCGACCGGCCGGAATGGCGAACCGTCCAGGGTGGCGCTTCCAGCTACGTCGACGCGCTGACCGCGCCGATGCGCGACCGCATCCGGCTGGGGGCCCCGGTGCAGCGCATCGTCCGCGACGAGACCGGCGTCAGCATCTGGGCAGGCGACGGCACCGCGGGCGAGCGCTTCGACCGGGTGATCATCGCCGCCCATGCCGACGAGGCGCTGGGCATGCTGGACGCCCCCACCCCACTGGAGAGGGAGACCCTCGGCGCCTTCCGGTTCCAGCCCAACCGGGCGACTCTCCACACCGACGTCACCATGCTCCCGCGCAACCACCGCGCCTGGGCCAGCTGGAACTACCAGCGCGTCGCCTTCGGCCAGCGCAGCCCCACCCTCACGTACAACGCCAACAGCCTCCAGTCGATCCGGTCGGAGCGGGTGTTCTGCACCACCCTCAATCGCGAGGACGCCATCGACCCCGCCGACGTCATCGCCTCCTTCGACTACGCCCACCCCGTCTTCGACGCCCGCGCCCTTCAGATGCAGGGGCGCCAGTCGCTGCTGAACGGGCAGGAGCACACCCACTACTGCGGCGCCTACTGGGGATACGGTTTCCACGAGGACGGCGTCCAGAGCGCGCTCCGGGTCACCCGCGAGTTCGGGGCCGACCTGTGATCCAGGAGGGGCTGTACGACGGCGTGGTGGTGCACACGCGCCACCGACCCGTCGAGCACAGCTTCTCGCGACGGCTGGCGATGCCCCTCATCCGCCTGGGGGACGGCGGCCACCTGGATCACCTCCGTCCTCTGATGTCGACCCAGCCGGCGCCGCTCTGGCTGCGGCGCGGAGACCACTTCCCGGACGCCCCCGGGCCCCTGGACGTGGCGGTGCGCGACGCGGTCGAGGTCGAGACGGGCCACCGGCCCGAGGGAGCCATCTTCCTGCTGGCTCAGCCGCGGACCTGGGGATGGTGCTTCAACCCGCTCTCGACCTTCTACTGCTGCGATGTGGGCGGTGAGGTTCGAGCGGTCGTGCTCGAGGTCACCAACACCCCGTGGCACGAGCGCCACGCCTACGTCCTCGACGCGCGCGACGGTCTGAGCCAGGGCTTCGTCATGGCCAAGGCATTGCATGTCTCGCCCTTCATGGCGATGGCGACGCGGTACCGCATGCGCCTCGGAGAGCCGGGCGAGCATCTCCGGATGGGCATCAGCGTCAGCGACGACGAGGGGGTCCTCTTCACGGCGGGGATGTCGCTGCGACGCCGCCCGCTGACACGCGCGGAGCTGGGGAGAAGCCTCCGCGAGCACCCGCTGCTCAGTCACCGGGTCTCGGCATCCATCTACACGGAGGCGCTCCGGCTCTGGCACAAGGGTGCCCCGCTGCATGGTCATCCCCAGCCGGGTGCCGCCTGAACTGACGGTGACGTGAGGCGCCGGAGCGGCCCGTGCCGCCACCGCGCGCGGACCGAGGGGGACGAGGTGGCCCGCCGGCACGACGCCGGCGGGCCCGCCAGGTCAATCGATCAGGGCTTCATGCTGTAGCCGGGGTACTTGTCGACCAGCCCGAGCATCCACGCGTACGTCTTCACGCTGAGCCGCAGGACGCCGGTCACGAAACCGTGGCCGCCCTTGGGATAGTGGCCGCTGAACACCACACAGATCTCCATGATCCAGGCCACGATCGACGCGACGAACATCAGGATCCCGAGCCAGATGAACACGGGGATCAGGGCGATGTACCGCGGGATGAAGAAGAGGGCGCCCAGACATCCCAGGCCGCGCGAGTACCTGTCCTGGTGGTCGATGGTCAGGTGCACGAGGTGCGGCATGACCACGGTTCCGCCGGAGGGCACCGGGTAGCCGGGAGGCGGAGCTGGGTAGCCCTGCGGGAGGGGAGCCGGGTATCCGGCTTCGGGCGGCGGCGGCGGCGGCGGCGCGTAGGTCATGGGACTTCACCCTCCGGCGGGAGGCTCTCGGCACAACCGGGGGGTTCCGGCTGCGCTGCCCCCTCGTCGCG
>PLAK01000095.1:13588-20530 GCA_003134115.1 Candidatus Changshengia sp. | reverse complement strand
GGATTCCCCGCGGGCCACCCTTACGCGCAGCTGGTGGCCGCGCCGCTTGTCGGGGAGCGGCCGGAGCTTTTCGTGCTCGGGTCGAGCTCCTACTGGCCTTCGCTAGCCACGACGACGAGGCGATCGTCGATTTCGAAGCAGCATGGACGCTGACCATCCAGAACATCCGCCGGGGGATACGTGAGCCGCTGCGGCCCGAGCAGATACACGACTTCGCGCGTTCCGCGCAGTTCCGCGCCAGCCAGCGCGACGACTCCCGGATGGTGACCGGCGAACCCAAGGCCGTCGCCGAGCGGCTNNAGGCCGACGAGATCGTCGTCGTCACCCCGAGCCTGGACCGGGAACGCCGCCGGGCCAGCTACGAGGCGGTGGCGGAAGCCTGGCGCCTCACCTCCTGACCGGAGAATAGGATCGGGGCGTGATTACCGGGATACATGCCGTCGTGTTCTCGCCCGAAGCCGAGAAAGTCCGCGGATTCTTCGCCGACGTGCTCGGGCTGTCGTCGGTTGACGCGGGCGGGGGGTGGCCTATCTTTGCCCTGCCCCCGGCCGAGCTCGCCGTTCATCCCGACGGTGGCAGCCGTCAGCAGCTCTACCTGATGTGCGACGACATCCGCGCCACGCTGGCTGAGCTGGAGTCCAAGAGTGTGGAAGTCACGCAGCAGGTTGCCGACCAGGGGTGGGGCCTGCTGGCGGCGATCCGCATGCCAGACGGCAGCGAGCTGCCGATCTACCAACCCCGTCACCCGTCGCCTCATCCGTCGTTAGCGGCACCCCTTCACCGCCTCGATCCTCGTGCGGTTAGCGTAGGGGAATGGGACAGCTGAGGGTCTTGTTCATCGGCGGCAGCGGAGTCATCAGCTCGGCGTGCTCGCGGGTCGCGGTGAAAAGCGGCATCGACCTGTTCGTCCTGAACCGGGGGCAAAGCACCATCCGCCCGCTCCCGCCCGGTGTCACGGTGCTGCGGGCCGACATACGGGAACCACGGACCGTTCGGGAGGAGATCAAAGATCTTGACTTCGACGCGGTCGTCGACTGGGTGGCGTTTACCCCCGGGCAGGTCCAGGCCGACATCGACCTGTTCCGCGGGCGGACCGGACAGTACATCTTCATCAGCTCCGCGTCGGCGTACCAGACGCCGCCCGCGCGGGTACCGGTCACCGAGTCGACCCCGCTGCGCAACCCGTTCTGGCAGTATTCCCGCGACAAGATCGACTGCGAGAACCTGCTCGTCGGCGCCTACCGTGAGCAGGGATTCCCGGCCACGATCGTGCGGCCCTCGCACACCTATGACCAGACGCTGGTCCCGTTCGACGGCGGCTGGACGGTGCTAGGGCGGATGCTCGCGGGCAAGCCCGTCATCGTCCACGGTGACGGGACCTCGCTGTGGACGCTGACCCATCACGATGACTTCGCTCGCGCGTTCGTCCCGCTCCTCGGCTACCCGCGGACCCTCGGCGAGGCGGTCCACATCACCTCCGATGACGTGCTCAGCTGGAACCAGATCGCGGAAACCCTGGCGGCCGCACTGGGCGTCCAGGCGCGCCTGGTGCACGTGCCGTCGGACGCGATCGCGGCCGCCGACCCCGGCTGGGGCGCCGGGCTGCTGGGCGACAAAGCGCATTCGATGGTCTTCGACAACGCGAAACTGCGCAGCATCGTGCCCGGCTGGAACGCGGTGATCCGGTTCGAGCAAGGTGCCCGCGAGATCGTGGCCTGGCACCTGGCGGACCCGGCCCGGCAGGTCACCGACGCGAGCCTGGATGCGGTGATGGACAAGCTCGCGGTGACCTGGGCGCAGCCGGCCTCCGACACCCTGTGATCCGCTGGCGGGAGGGGACGGCCGGGGTTATGCTTCGGCAGCCATGAACAGCCCACAGGCGCCGTCGCCCCTCCGGGTCGCCGTCGCGGCCCTCGGTTGGATCGTGGCGATGGCGATGCTGTTGATCGGTGGCATCGTCGGTGGGACCGGGCGCATCGCCCTCACCGTCGCCGCCATCGTGCTGCTCCTCCTGGCTGTGGCTTACGTCGGTCTCCAGGTCTGGTACCTGAACCGGGCCCAGAAGGGCTCGGGCCCTCGGACCGCCGGCCGCGACCCGGGCCCGCGCCGGCCTCGCTGACCCGCGCCACCACCGGGAGGCGCAGGGCTGCCGCATCATTGCCGGCACCGTGATCACATGGGCACGCGGCCAGCTGCGGCGCGGCATCTTCGGCGAGAGCTGGGGGGTCGCGCTCGCCACCCTGGTCCTGCTCGTGGTCTGGTACGGGGTGAACCTCCTCTACACACCCCTGAACCACGGGCCGGATCGGATCTTCCTGCGCACGCCCCTGGATCAGGCGATTCCGGTGGTGCCCGTCTTTGTCATCCCCTACATCTCCCTGACCCCGTACATCGCCGTCACCATGACGCTCCTCCTGCTGACCAGGGTCAGGCTCTTCCGCTCCGCCGCGGTGGCGATGATCATCGCCTGGCTGGTGAGCTACGCCTTCTACCTCTTCCTCCAGTCGTACGTCGCTCGACCGCATATCACCGGCTCTGATCCACTGTCGGCGCTCATCCGCACCGTGTACGCCGGCGATCAGCCCTACAACGACTTCCCGAGCCTGCACACGTCGCTCTCGACCATCGTGGCCATCTACTGGTGGCGGGTCGACCGGCGCATCGGCATCGTGGCCGGGGCATGGACCCTGCTCGTCGTCGCTTCGACGGTGCTCATCCACCAGCACTATCTCGCCGACCTGGCCGGCGGGCTGACCCTCGCCGCGCTCGCCTGTGTGGTGAGCCTCCGCCTCCTCGCCCGCGACCGGGGCGCCGCCGCCGGCTGACTCCCCCGGCTCAGCCCCGGGCGCAGACGGCCAGCCGCGCCGCCTCCCTCAGGACCGCGTCCCGCAGCTCGGGCGGGCCGATCACGGTGAAGGCGACGCCGAGCAGGGACAGCCGGCGCACGATCCACTCCAGGTCGTCGGCGCCGATGCGCAGCCGGACGCCGCCCTCCATCGGCTCGACGGCGCCCACGCTCGAGTTGACGAGCCGGCGCGCCTCCTCCAGCGAGATCTCGAGGCGGACCTCCGCCCTCCACCGGTACGGGACGCTCGCCATGGCGCGATGGATCTCATCCATGAGGTCAAATCCCGCCGGGGGCGCGAAGCTCTCCCGGGTCGGCTCGATGTCCAGGATCCGGTCGAGCCGGAAGGTGCGCATCGCCTCCCGGAGATGGTCCCAGCCGGCGACGTACCAGCGCCCGTTGTGGAACGCGATCCCGTACGGGTCCAGCAGCCGCTGGCTCTCCTCGCCCCGGGAGGAGCGGTAGCGAAGGCGGAGCCGGACCGCATTGCTGGCGGCGGTGCTCAGGGTCAGCACCGTCTGTCCGTCGGCGTGCCCGTGCTCGTGGTCGGGATCTCCGAGGCCCAGCTGCAGCGTCTCCTGGGCCGCGCGCAGGCGGTCGCGCAGGGTATCGGGCAGCACGCGGTCGAGCTTGGCCAGGGCGCCCTCGACCGCGAGCCCCGAGGTGGCCAACCCCAGGCGCTCGGCGGCGAGCAGGCCCAGCACCAGGGCCAGCGCCTCCTCGTTGGTGAACATCAGGGGTGGCAGCTTGAAGCCCGGCCGCATCCGGTAGCCGCCCGCCCGGCCCCGCTCGGCCTCGATCGGGATGCCCATCTCCTGGAGGCCGCGGATGTAGCGGCGGACGGTGCGCGGGGTGACCTCGAGCCGCTGGGCGATCTCCGCGCCGCCCATCTCCCGGTGCACCTGGAGCAGCTCCAGCAGGGTCAGGAGGCGTTCCTTCGAGAGATCCACGAACTCTCCGATTATATAGGACCGATCCTGTCCACATTGGCCTCTAGGCTGATCCGATGATGAGCCCATACGTCAGCCTGCTGATCGCCCGTGAACGTCACCATGAACTCGTCCGCGCAGCCGAGCGCTCTCGGCAGAGGCGGGACGCGGCCCAGGCCCGCCGCTCGATGTCCCTCGCCCGCGACCCCATCGCGGCGGCGACGCCGGAGATGGTGGTCAGCGGGGGACTCGAACCCTCGACCTCGCGGATGTGAACCGCGCGCTCTAACCAACTGAGCTAGCTGACCCCGGGACACGCGAAGTCTATCTACTCCTCCGCCCGGACGAGGTAGGTCGCCTCGTCGACCAGCTCGACGTCCCCCTCGGTCACGTCGCGAAGCCGGAGCAGCCACCCCTCCTCGTAGGGGGAGGTGTTGACCCGCTCCGGGGTGTCGGTGAGGGTTTCGTTGAACTCGCTCACGGTTCCCGAGACCGGCGCGTAGAGGTCGCTTGCCGCCTTGACCGATTCAATGGCCCCGAAACGCGCGCCCGCGGTGAGCCTGGCTCCGATGGCGGGCAGGTCCAGGAAGATGACGTCGCCGAGCTGTGCCTGGGCATGGTCGGAGATCCCGACAGTGGCCGTTTCGCCGTCGCGGCGCACCCATTCGTGGGTGGGGGTGAAGCGGTAGCCGGAGAGGTCGGGCATGGCTGGCTCCTCTAATGGCTGCGGCGGTAGAAGGGGAGGGGCACGCGCTGCGCGGGCACCGTTTCGCCGTGGAGGTCGACGGTGAGGGGCGCCATGGCGAGGTGGGGTGCGACGTAGGCGGTCGCGATGCCGTGACCCAGGCTGAAGCTGAAGCCTCCGCTGGTCACCTCTCCGACCGCCTCTCCTCCGGACCTCACGGGCATCCCGTGGCGGGGGATCTGGCGCGGCCCGAGGGCCAGGCCCACGAAGCGCCGGGGAGGGTTGTCAGGATCGAGCTGGCGCAGCCGGAGTGCCCCGATGAAGTCCCCCTTGCCGAGCCGCACGGTCCAGCCGAGGCCGCAGCTGAAGGGGTCGACGCCCTCGTCCATGTCCTGCCCGTAGAGCCGGAGGCCGGCCTCCAGCCGCAGCGTGTCCCGCGCCCCCAGCCCCGCCGGGATCAGGCCGCGGCCGGCGCCCGCCTCGAGCAGGGCGTCCCAGAGACCCGCGGCCGGGTCGGCCCCGCAGTACAGCTCCAGCCCGTCCTCCCCGGTGTAACCGGTTCTGGAGATCCGGCACTCCACCCCCGCCACCCCGCCTCGGGCGGAGGCGAAGGGCCGCAGCGTCGAGAGGTCGGAGCCGGTGAGCGTCTGGACGATGCCGATCGCCTCCGGGCCCTGGATGGCGAGCAGCGCCGTCTCGTCGCTCTCGTCGATGACCTCCGTGGCCGGGAGCAGGTGGGCCCTCATCCAGTCGAGGTCGGCCTGACGCCGGGCCGCATTGACCACGAGCAGGAAGCCGTCCTCCACCCGGTAGACGATCCAGTCGTCGACGATCCCACCGCCGTCGTTGCAGATCACCGTGTAGAGGGCGTGGCCCGGGGCCAGCGTCGAGACGTCGTTGGCGACCAGCCGCTGCAGGGTGGCCTCGGCGCCCTCCCCGCGGAGCCTGACCTCGCCCATGTGGGAGAGGTCGAAGATGCCGGCCCGGGTCCGGACCGCCACGTGCTCGTCACGGATCGAGCTGTAGCGGAGCGGCATCTCATACCCGGCAAACTCGACCATCACCGCGTGGGCGGAGAGGTGGCGGGCGTGGAGAGGGGTCCTCGCAGCCATTGACCGCAGCGATGGTACGCGCTCTCCCATCTCGCTCCGGATCGCGGCGTCTCCGGATGAGATCTCCGCGAGACGGGCGGACCGCGCTATCCTCCCGAACCGGGGCCACCGGATCCCGCCCTGTTCGCCGACACCCTCGGTGACAGCGGGAGAACCGACCGCAGCCCCCGGAGGAGCGCTGAGCGGTGCGACGCGACGCTCGGAGAGCGGAGAGGCGGGGCCTCGCGGGAGACGGCAGGATCACCCTGCGCCGGGCTCTCGGGATCGCGACCGCCGTCGTGGCCGGCTGGCTGCTCCTCGCCGGGCCGCTCGGCCCCGCGCCCTCCGGGGCACGTGCCGACACCCGAGCGGCAGCCGAAACACCCACACCCACCGACACGCCGGCGACCCCGACGCCGACTCACGGGTGCTTCATCGGCTGCACGCCGCCGCCGACCTTCGTGATCCCCACCCCGACGGCGACCCCCACGCCGACCCCGGCGCCGTCGCCGACCCCGACGGCCGCGCCCACCGCCGTGCCGACCAAGTACTCCGAGTCCATCGATCCCCAGCAGACTCAGGCGAGCATCCCGGCCACCAACGCCGACCAGGCCATCGTCCCGCGCCCCCACTCGGGCGGCTCGGGCTTCGCTGAATGGATGCTCTTCGCCATCGTGGGGTTTGCCGTCCTCGCGGGGACCAGCTTCTTCCTCTTCTTCAAGATACGTTGAGCGCGCCACCCCGGGGCCGTCGAGCCGGGGAGCGAGGCCTCTTCCGCGGCTGCTGCGCCGGCCTCCTCCTCGTCGTCGTGGTCGCCCTCGCCCTGGTCCTGCTGGTTCGAATGACCAGCGCCCCGGATCTCGGAGCGCCGCCGGCCGGCCCCGACGACGGCGGGAGCCCCGGGGCCATCGCCGCCGCCCTCGGTGCCGAGGTGCAGACGGAGCTGGTCCGCCCGGGCGCCCCGGGGGCCACCGTCATGGTCAGCGAGCGGGACCTCTCGACGCTGGCGGCGGCTGACAATCCCGATCCCGAGCTGTTCACCGCCCCTGCGGTCCGCGCCCGGGGCGCCCAGCTGTGGGTCAGCGCCGGCAGTCACCTGGGGCCCCTGGGGGTGGTGGTGACCGCCCGGCTCACCCTCGACCTGCGGTCCGGAGGTGAGATCACTCCCGACGAGCAAGAGCTCGATGTCGGTGACCAGGCGATCCCCGGTTTCATGCGCTCCGCGATCGACCCGCGCGGCGATGCGGTCCTCTCGCTCACCTCACTCCTCAGCGGGGGCGGGCTGAGCCAGGACGGCCTCGAATGCCTGATGGTCGTGCCGGGTCGAGGCCTGGAGCTCGGCTTCCACGCTCCGCTCCTCGAGGCCGACTCCGGCTACTGCGCCGCCAACCC
>PLAK01000095.1:0-13521 GCA_003134115.1 Candidatus Changshengia sp. | reverse complement strand
CCGCTCCTCCATGCAGAGGGGGACGCGCTTGCGCCCGACCAGGAGAAGCTCCTCGCACTCGGCGATGATCCGATCGATCTCCTCGATCGGACGCTCCATGCGCCGTCTCTCCGAATCGCGGCGGATCCGGTGACGGAGCTGCTCGGTGATCTCATCGTTGGTGACGCGAAGGGGGGAGATCATATCTGCCTATACGCCTGTGGACCGGGTCTGGTTGGAAGCTCTTGACGAAGGTGGGGAAATCGCCTTCACAAGAGTTACCAGTCGCTTCCTGTCAGGTCGATGACAGCCCGCCTGGCACGGCCCCGGCGCGCCCTGATCGTCTCCCTCTCGCGTCCCGGCAGCGTCCGTCCGGGTTCTTCAGCGCCCGGCTAAGAGCCGGGCAGCGGGATGGTGCGGTCGATGGCGGCGATCTTTGACGCCCAGAGGGGATCGGAGGCGTAGTCGACGTTCATCCCGCGGAGCGTCGGTCCGTGGTAGTACAGGCCTCCCGGGGTCAGGTACCTCTCCTTCACCTGCTGTGCGACGTAGAGGATGCAGGCGGAGAAGCTCGAGAAGCTCGAGGCGTCACCGCTCGGATCGCTGTCGTCGGCTCCGTAGCCGAAGAGGTTGTTATCGCTCTGGGCGATGGCGCTGGTGCCCCAGCCGGACTCCTCGATGGAGTGGGCGACCAGGTAGCGCGCGCTGACGCCGTAGGTCGTCTCCGCCTGCATGTAGGTCGCGCCGAGCCCGGCGAGAGCGGTCCCGGCCAGGAAGCCGTCGATGGTCTCGGCGTTCTCGCTCGAGGGGAGGGTGAGATCGGTGTCCTCGGTGAAGAGCGGGCCGGCGATGGGTTGGAAGATCGTGTCCTCGGCCTTGGCCAGGGCCAGGGCCTCGGCCGCATCGGCGTACTCGCTGTCGTACTCCGAGATCAGGTCGTACTGGTTCTGGGCGGTGCTGGCGTCGCCGTTCGCCGCCGCCGCCGCGGCCTGGTCCTCGGCCAGCAGCTCGGCGTCGTTGGCCTCGTCGTTGGCGATGATCACCTCCTGGGTGGCCTCCTGCTGCTCGGCTGCCTGAGCCTGGCTGCGCGCCGCGACGGCGGCGCCCAGGACCAGCTGCTCCTGCTGCTCCTCGGCATTGATCTGGTCCATCAGCACATTGCCCGCGTCGGCGACGTGGCTGACCTCACCGACCCTCGCCACCAGGTCGCTGATGCTCTGGGCGTCGACGACGTACTCGATCGTCGTCTCGCTGCCCGCGCTCTCGTAGCTGGCGCGCAGGAACGCGGTCAGCTGCTCCTTGTCCTGCTGGATCTCGCCGTCGAGGTGGGAGACCTGGGCCTGGTCCGAGGCCACCTCGGTGTCCAGGGAGGCGATCTTCCCCTGGAGCGAGGTCAGCTGGGCCTGGGCCTCCGCCAGCTGCGCTCGTGAGTTGTCGAGCTGGGCGGTCGCCTCGACCACCTGGTTTCTCGCCTGCAGGGCCTGGAGCTGGGCCTGTTGGAGGGCCTGCTGAGCAGCGGCCACGTCTCCTCCGTCAGCGCTCCCCGGTGAGCTGTCGGCGAGGACGGGCGTGATCGCGAGACAGAGCACCCCGGCGAGCGCGGCCAGCATGGCGGCGCCGAGCCGGGTCGGGCGCTCGGCACCCCCCAAACGCTGTCGACCCATCGCTCACGAGTATGCCGAGGGCCGCGAAACGGCCAGGGACGGTGTCACGGCTCCGTCATCGAGCGGTCGCGGACGTATGCGATGACGCCGACCTGCGGTTACTTCCGGACGTGCCTGACCGTGCGTCGCGGGGCCGCAGACGATCCCCTGGAAAGCCGCCGGGCTCAGCCGCCGTGGCGGCGGTCAGGACGCCTTGCGCTTGAGGAGCTGAGCGCGGACGTCGTCGCTGCCGGCGGGGACCAGCTCCTCCGCCTGACGGGGCCCGCAGTCGGTGCACTCGAGCCGGCCGCCGATCAGGTTACCGTCACCGTCGTAATAGATGACGGTGAGACGCGGAGCGCTGCATCGGGGGCACGGGTTGGGCGGGGCCATCGGCTCCTCCGAGGTCGTCCTGGAGAGTGGGGACATGATGGCATGCCCGGCACTGACGGGGCAGTCTCGGAGCGCCGGCCGTGGCGAGCGCCGCCGGTGGGCCCGGCGATCGTGACCGGCATCGAGGCGGAGCCGAAGCTGGTGCGGTACCTCGATGAGCTCTACCGCTGGAATGAGCGGATCAATCTCACGTCCATCCCCCGGGTGGAGGCGGAGAGTCGCCACCTCGCCGAGGCACGTCGCCTGCTCGTGCACGCCGCCCCGGCCACCGGGGCACGGGTCGCCGACATCGGCGCCGGCGGCGGCGTACCGGGAATGGTGATGGCCATCCTGCGCCCCGACCTCCGGGTCACCCTGATCGAGTCGGACCGGCGGAAGGCGGGATTCCTCGTCCACGCCGCCGCCCTCTGCGATTGCGCGCGGGTCACGGTCGAGCCCCGTCGCGCCGAGGAGGTGGGCCGGGATCCGGCCCATCGCGACACCTACGACCTCGCCGTCTCGCGGGCGACCGCATCAGCGCCGGTGCTGTGCGAGCTTGCCCTGCCGCTCCTCCACGCCGGGGGGCGCCTGCTCGCGCTGGTGGCCGACGCCGAGGCCGACGCGCGCAGCGCTGCACCCGCCGCGTCCGCCTGTGGAGGCGGGATCCCGGCCGCGCTCGCCCCCGGGATCCTCTCCATCACCAAGGTTGGCCCGACCCCGGAGCTCTATCCCCGGCGTGCGGGGATGCCCGCGCGCCGACCGCTGCACGGGGGCTGACCGCAGGCGCCTCCGGTGGCCGGCCGCTGCCGGCGCGTCTNNCGCAGTGCCGCCTCCGCCTCGGCCCGCTCGTCCCAGGGCACCGGGCCGGCCGCGGTCTCGATGGTTCGCTCGTGACCCTTGCCGGCGAGCAGCACCGTGTCCCCGGGAGAGGCGTGCCCGATGGCGAAGTCGATCGCCTCGGCGCGATCGGGGATGAGGTGCAGGGCGGCGCCGCGGGTGGCCCCCGCGGCCTCGGCCGCCGCCGCGATCTCCTCGACGATCGTCATGCGATCCTCGTCGCGCGGATCCTCGTCGGTGACGACGACCACGTCGGCCAACCGCGCCGCGACCCGGCCCATGGCTCCGCGCTTCTCCCGGTCGCGCTCCCCCGCCGACCCGAAGACCGCCCACAGCCGTCCGGAGGTCGCCGGCCGCAGCTCGACGAGCACCGTCTCCAGGGCAGCCGTCGTGTGCGCATAGTCGACCACCACGCCGAAGTCCTGGCCGAGGTCGACGCGCTCCATCCGCCCGTTGACCCGCTCCAGAGCGGCCACGCCCCGGACCGCCGCCTCGAGCGGGACGCCGCGCCCATCGGCGCCGGGGCCGCCCCCGCAGGCCGCCGCCAGCGCCGCCAGCGCGTTGGCCGCGTTGAAGCCGCCGGCCAGCCGCAGCCGGACCTCCGTCCTGCCCCACGGCGTGCCCGCCACGAAATGGACACCTCTGGCATCAACTCGCAGGTCCTCGGCGACGAGGTCGGCATCGGGGCGACCGCCGGCGCTGTAGGTGAGCCGGCGGGCCACCGCCATGCCGGCGAGGCGGGGATAGGCGAAGTCGTCGTCGCGGTCGAGGACGGCCAGGCCGTTGGGCCGCGCCCCCACCATCTCCAGCAGGCGCTGCTTGGTGCGCAGGTACTCTTCGCGGCTGCCGTGGATGTCGAGGTGCTCGGAGGTGATCCGGGTGTAGACGGCGACGTCGTAGTCGACGTCGTCGACCCGGTGCAGGTGGAGGCCGTGAGACGAGGTCTCCACCGCGGCGCGGGTGCACCCGGCGGCGGCGGCGGCGGCCAGGAAGCGCTGCAGCTCGGTGGCTTCGAGGGTGGTGATCCGGCCCGAGCTCGGGCGCACGTCGTCGCCGATGCGCAGGTCGACGGTGGTGACGCTGGCCGCCTTCTGCCCCGCCGCCTGCCAGGCCGCCCAGAGCATGGTGGCGGTGGTGGTCTTGCCGTCCGTGCCGGTGATCCCGGCGACCGTCATCCGCCGGGAGGGATGCCCGGCGATGGTGGCCGCGAGCGCGCTCAGGGCTCGCCGGGCGCTCTCGACCTGCAGCAGAGGTGTGGCGTCGGGGATCGCCGGGACCGGGGTGCGCTCGGCGACGACCGCGACGGCTCCGGCCCGGACCGCCGCCACCGCGAAGTCGTGACCGTCGACGTGGAAACCGGGGACCGCGACGAAGAGCGTTCCGGGGCGGCAGTGGCGGGAGTCGTACTCGACCGCCGTGACCTCGGGGTCGTCGTCAAGGGCCGCGCTGATGCCCGACTGGCGGAGGAGCTCGGAGAGCAGCATCGGTGGTTCTGCCTCCCTACGCCGGATCCCGGCCGGCCGTGTCCGCGCACGCCTGGAGCGCGTCGACCATGGTGTGAAACTTGACCTCGGTCTCCGCCACCTCGAGGTCGGGGCGGGACTCGGCGACGATTCCCGCGCCGGCCTGGATGCGCACCGTGGAGGGCGTGATCAGAGCGCAGCGCAGGCTCACCGCCCACTCGCCGTCACCGCGACCGTCCACCCAGCCCACCAGGCCCGCGTAGAGCCCCCGCGACGCGGGCTCCAGGCGGGCGATCAGAGCAGCGGCCACGTCCGCCGGCGTCCCGCAGACGGCCGGGGTGGGGTGGAGCGCCGCCGCCAGGGCCAGGGCGCTGGGTGCCGACGGGCGGAGCCGTCCGCGCACGGCGGTGGCGAGGTGCCAGACGGTGGCGGTGGCCACCAGGTGGGGCTCGGGGTCGACGCGCAGCTTGGTGCAGTGCGCGGTGAGGGCCTCGGCCACCGCCACCACCACCGCGGCGTGCTCGTGCTGGTCCTTGGCCGAGCGGACGAGTGCCTCGGCCGCCTCCCGGTCACGGCCCGGATCCCCCGGCCATCGGGCGGCGGTCCCGGCCAGGGGGAGCGAGACCACCCGATCCCCCTCCCGGCGGAGCAGGGTCTCCGGGGTGGCGCCCACGAAGGCGCCCTCCTCACCCGCCGGGGCGGCGAAGAGGTGGCACTCCGGGTCGCGCCGGCGCAGCTCGGCGAGCAGCATGGCGAGGTCGATACCCGGGTTTGGCGCCGTCAGCGCCCGGGTGAGCACGACCTTCTCCAACTCGCCGGCCCGGATCCGCGCCAGAGCCTCGACCACGGCCTGCTCGTAGGCGGCCGCCGCCGGTTCGGCCTCCCATCGCATCGGCCATGCCGCCGGCCTGGTGCCGGGAGACGGCGTGACCGCCGCGACCGCGCCCGGACGGACGCGCCCGGTGCCGAGGTCCAGCTCGCGGGGCGAGATCGAGGTGACGGTGATCCGCTCCGGGATCACCAGGCGGGCCGCCACATCCCCCCGGAAGGGGAGCGCCGCGGTGACCACCGCACCCTCGATGCCGAGGCCCGCCAGCGCGTCATCCGCCACCTCCGCTGCCCGCGTCGCCTGCCCCGGCCCCGCCGGCACCTCGATCCGGCGGATCTCGCCGGCGGTGACGATCCCGGTGCCCCGCCGCTCCATCAGGAAACCGCCCGTCCGCCAGGCCGCGAGCAGGTCGACGGCGGCGCCGGGCCGCACGGCCGCATCCGGCGGAGCGCCGGAACGGAAGGCGGCGCTCATCTCCCGCGAGCTTCGAGGCCCGCCCGCGATCCCGGGTCCCGGCCCGCGGCGGGCGTCCTCGTTCCCACCAGGAGCTGCACGGCCCCGAACCCGAGCAGGATGCGCCGGGTGTCGGAGAAGCCCGCCTCGCGAAAGATGCCGACCAGCGCCGGCCCGTCGGGCAGGTATGCGGTGGAGGCCGGCAGGTAGCGGTAGGCCTCGGCGTCGGAGAGGAGGGCGCCGAGCCGCGGCACGACCTGCTCGACCCAGGTGGATTGCAGCCAGCGGGTCGCCGCCCGCGGCTCGGCCAGGTCGATCACCGCGAGCCGCCCGCCCGGCCGGACCACCCGCGCCATCTCGGCGGCGCAGCGCGGGATGTCCACGACGTTGCGCAGGGCGAAGCCGGAGGTGACCCCGTCGACGCTGGCGGCGGCGAAGGGGAGGTCCAGGATGTCGGCGCGAACCAGCTCGTCGGCGCCGCGCGCTCGGGCCAGCATCCCCGCCGAGCTGTCGACGCCGACGGAGCGGTAGCCCTGACGGTGCAGCTCCCGGCAGAGCTCACCCGGGCCGCAGGCGAGGTCTGCCACGGTCGCGCCCCGCGGGAGGCGCAGCTCACGCACCGCCCGGCGCCGCCAGAGGACGTCCAGCCCGCCGGTCATGAGGTGGTTCATGAGGTCGTAGCGGGGGGCGATCCGGTCGAACATCGCCTCCACGACCCGCGCCTTCTCCTCGCTGGCCGGAAGGGGGGTGGGGATGGTCATGACCCCCCCATCATCGCCGAGCCGGTGGCTCCGCCATCGCGCGGATGATCCGCCTGTCCAGGAGGGTGCTGCAGGCCAAGCCCGGCGCGCCGCAGCTTGCCCAGCGCCGTGCGCGGCAGCGTCTCCACCACCAGCAGCTCCCGGGGAGCCTGGTGGCGCCCGAGCAGCGCCCCGACGTGATCCCGCAGGGCCTCGAGGGTCGGCGCCGCACCGAGGTCGCGGGGCACCACCGCCGCCACCACGCGCTGTCCCCAGGAGGGGTCGGGACGGCCGAAGACCGCGCAGTCGGCGACCGCGGGGTGGCTGCGCAATGCGGCCTCGACGTCCCCCGGCCAGACGTTCTCGCCACCCGACACGATCAGGTCGTCGAGCCGCCCGAGGACGTGAAGCCGGCCGTCGCCGTCCAGGCTTCCGGCGTCGCCGGTGGGCAGCCAGCCGTCCCTCGTGAGGCCCGCATCGGACCCGTCCCGGTACCCGCGCAGCAGGGTCGGGCCTCCCAGCTGGATCTCACCGCCCTCGGCGATCCGCACCGACACGCCCGGCAAAGGCCTCCCGTCGTAGACGACCCCGCCGCAGCTCTGGGTGAGGCCGTAGGTGACGACGCAGGGTGCTCCCGCCGCGGTGGCACGCTCCCGCAGGGCTGCGTCCATCCCCCCGCCCCCCACCAGCAGGGCCCGATGGCCGCGCAGATCGACGCCGGCATCGAGCGCCCGGACCAATTGGGTGGGCACCACCGAGACGAAGGGGAAGCCGGCCACCGGCTCCAGCTCCGCCGCCCCCCGGAAGAGCAGCGGTGCTCCCCCCAGAAGTCCCCGCAGCAGCACCAGGAGCCCGCCGATGTGGGCGAACGGGAGGCAGCTCACCCAGCCGTCCCCGGCTTCCGCCCCCAGGGCGCGCAGCGAGGACGCCACCGCCGCCTCCACCGCGGACCGGGTCAGCTCCGCCAGCCGGGGCCGCCCCGACGATCCGGAGGTCGGGACGATCAGGGCCACCGCGGGGTCCGCCGGCCGTCCCGAGGGCACCCGCCGCCAGCCGTCGCCGGAGACGAGCACGGTCGGTCGGGCGTCCGCCAGGAGGTCCCGCTCGGCCGGCCCCGGCAGGCGGTGGTCCACCGGCAGGAGGGAGGCCTCGGCGGCCCAGGTGGCCGAGGCGATGCTCAGCCAGGCCTCCCCCGGGGGCAGCGCGACGGCGACCACGTCGCCCGGACGGAGCTGCCGGAGCAGCTGCGTGGCACGAGGCTCGGATGCCCTCACGGCTCAGGCTCCGAGGAGAGCGGCGGGGACGACGCCCACGCCATCGGCTCGCCGGTAGGCCTCCCGGCCCGCGGTGACGACGATGGCGTCCAGGAGGTCTTCGCCGATCTCGTGGGCCAGCCAGGTGAGATGCCGTACGTCGTGGCCGTCGGTCACGCCTCCCAGCTTCACCTCGACGGCAAGGATGCGGTGGTCGGCCCGCTCGATGATGAGGTCAACCTCGTGGCGGCCGTCCTTGGTCCGGAGGTGGTGCACCGTGGCCTCGTGGGCCTGAGCGTACACACGCAGGCTCATGGTGACCAGCGACTCGAAGAGAGCACCGAGGAGCGTGCCGTCCCTGGGCGCGGCGGGAGCGGCCGGCATCCCGCGCAGCAGCGCCCCCTCGTCGGCGCCGAGAAGGCGTGCGCTCAGGGCGGGGTCGGCGAGATGGTGTTTGGGGGCCTGGGTCAGGCGGCTCAGGTGGCCGCGACCCGGCAGCCACCCGGGCACGGGGTCGAGAAGCCACAGTCGCGAAAGGACGTCGCGGTAGGCGGCCGTCGTCGTCTTTGCCGGCCAGGACGCCGCTCCCGGGTGTGCGGCGCCGAGCAGCGTCGCATAGCTGGCCGTCGTGGCCGTCGCCGCTGCGTAGGCTGTCAGCCAGCCGCGCAGGGTGGCCGGTCGGCGCACCCGCAGGCCCTGCTCGGCAAAGTCGTGATCGACGACCCGGGCCAGGTACCCGTCGAGCTGCGCTCTGCGAGACCGGCCCAAGAGGTGACGGATCCCGGGAAGCCCGGATGCAAGGATCTCCTCCACATATTCCCGCAGCCCCAACGTGGCGCTGCCCGCGAGCGGCGGCCGGGCACCGGACAGGAGCAGGCCCAGGCTGACGGTGGGGTCGGCCAGCCCCCGCTCCGCCAGGCTGAGCGGTCGCATCCTGATCGCCACGATCCTACCGGCGCCGGTGTGCGCCGGGGCCTGAGCGGGGACGGCGCTGCCGGTGAGCAGGTAGCGTCCCGGCGGAGCACCCTCATCGACCCGCCGCCGGACGTGGTCCCAGACCGCCGGAAAGCGCTGCCACTCATCGATGACGATCGTCCCTTCCCCGGCGTCGAGTCGGGACAGGTCGGCCGCGACGACCTCGAGCTGACCGGGGTCGTCGAGCCGGAAGACGGCGGCGGCGCGCCGCACGGCGCTCGTGGTCTTCCCGACGCCTCTCGGGCCCTCGATGGCGAGCGCGGGCAGGTCGGCAAGCAGCGCGTCCAGCTCGCGGTCAACGATGCGGGGTATGTAGGATGCCATTGGACCAGATATTACACTACCATTGGACCACAACAGACGCTTCTGTTTGACCACACCCCGCCGCGCGTGGCCGCGCTCGCGCAGGCACCGTCCGCCGGCGCCGGCGTCCCGGCCTGCTCGCAGCTTCCCTCACGTTGAGTACGCTAACCGACAGCACGATGAGCCCAGATGAAGCCGTTCCCCAGCTTCCCGAGTGGACCCCCCACGGCGAGTTCGCGGACATCCGCTACCAGACCGCCGAGGGCATCGCCAAGCTGACCATCAACCGGCCGGAGGTGCGCAACGCCTTCCGCCCCACCACAGTGTCCGAGCTCGCCCGCGCCTTCGAGATGGCCCGCGACGATCCCGAGGTGGGCGTGATCATCCTCACCGGGGAGGGGACCAAGGCCTTCTGCTCCGGGGGCGACCAGCGGATCCGGGGCGACGACGGCTACCAGGACGCCCATGGGGTCGGCCGGCTCAACGTGCTCGACCTCCAGGTCCAGATCCGACGGCTGCCCAAGCCGGTCATCGCCATGGTCGCCGGGTACGCGATCGGCGGCGGCCACGTCCTCCACCTTGTCTGCGATCTCACCGTCGCCGCCGACAATGCCGTCTTCGGCCAGACCGGTCCCCGGGTCGGCTCCTTCGACGCCGGCTATGGCGCGGGGCTGCTGGCCCAGACCGTCGGCCTCAAGCGGGCCAAGCAGGTGTGGCTCCTCTGCGAGCGCTACGACGCCGCCACCGCCGAGCGCTGGGGGCTGGTCAACTGGGTGGTGCCGGTGGATGAGCTGGAGGCCCGGACCGTGGCCGTCTGTCGGCGCATCCTGGAGATGAGCCCGCTGGCCCTCCGCCTCCTCAAGGCCGGGTTCAACGCCGACGCCGATGGCCTGGCCGGGATCCAGCAGCTGGCCGGTGACGCCACCCTCCTCTACTACATGAGCGAGGAGGCCCAGGAGGGCCGCGACGCCTACCTGGAGAAGCGCCGCCCCGACTTCTCCCGCTTCCCCCGCCGGCCGTGACCGGGTGACCTCCACCACCCTCGCCGGGCGGCGTGGCCCGGGCGAGGCCGCCCGCCTCTGGCTGGCCGGGGCTCGGCCGCGCACCCTCGGTGTCGGCGCGGTGCCGGTCCTGCTCGGTGCCGCGGCCAGCGGTCACCCCAAGGCGCTGCCGACGGCGGGTGCGCTGGTGGTCGCCGTCGGCGTCCAGGTGGGCGCCAACCTGGCCAACGACTACTTCGACGGCCGCCGCGGGGTGGACACCGCCGCCCGGGTCGGGCCCCGGCGGCTCACCGCCAGCGGCCTGGTCCGTCCGGGTGCGGTCCTGGCCGCCGCCCTCGGCTGCCTGGCGGTCGCCGCGGTGGTCGGTCTGTGGCTGGTCCTGGCGACCGGCCAGCTCTGGCTGCTCGTCGCCGGGGGGATCGCGCTCGCCGCCGCGCTCCTCTACACCGGCGGGCCCCGCCCCTACGCCGCCACCGGCGTGGTGGCCGATCTGGCCGTCTTCGCCTTCTTTGGCCTGATGGCGACGCTGGCGACCGCCGCCGTCCAGGGTCACGGGATCCCCGCCGCCGCCTGGTGGGCGGCCGTCGCCATCGGATTCCTGGCGGTGGCCGTGCTGGTCGCCAACAACCTTCGCGACCTCGCCACCGACCGGGACGCCGGCCGTCACACCCTGGTGGTCCGGCTCGGCGATGGACGCGCCCGCACCTTCTACGCCGCGCTCCTCGTCGCCGGCGTGATCACGCCAGTTCTCGGGGTGCTGCTCGGGCAGCTGCCCCTGCTGGCCCTCGTCGCCCTGCTGGCGGTGCCCCTCCTGGTCAGCCCGCTGCAGATCGCCGCCGACCACGACCGGGAGGGGCGCGCCCTGGTCCCGCTGCTCCCCCTGACCGTCCGGCTCCATCTGGCTCTGGGTGGGCTCCTCGCCGCCGCCCTCCTCGCCGCCGCCTTGCTGCCCCAGCACGTGGGGACGGCCCATCTTTGGTAGGCGCGGTACGTCGGGCCGCCAGCGCAAGACGGATGGCGAGGTGCTGATGGTCAGCCTGACCACGGCCGGCGGTCCCGGTTGAGCCCCACAGCCCGGCCCGGCTGGGCGGTCGAGAGGCAAGGGAGGGGGACTCTTCCTCCGGGCGGGTTAAGGACAATCTAGTCCTTAACGGTCGCGCGGGATGGTGGGCCTCACCAGGTCGCGATCGATCATATTGGCCCGTGTGGACTTTTCGACAGGATGTGACGGGTATCCGGCACGGTTCGAGGACGACGCCGGCGGTGGGCCGGGGCGCGATCAGTGGAAGCAACCCCCCGTGCGCCGGCCGTGGTATACGACCCTCTGTGCCCCTCCAGCGCCGCATCCCCTTCTCCGTGGCCCTCCGCCACCCGGTGCTCGGCGTCACCACGCGCTCCGGCTGGCTGATCGAGGGCGAAGCCGGGTGGGGGGAGTGGTCCCCGCTCCCCAGCTGGAGCCGCGAGGAGGGCGAGACCGCGCACCGGGGCGCGCTGGAGGCGGCTGACCACCCCTTCCCCATGGCCCTCCACGATTCCGTCGAGATCAACACCATGATCCCGCGGGTGCCGCCCGAAGTCGCCGCCGGGATGGCGGTCGCCGCCGGCTGTCGCACCGTGAAGGTCAAGGTCGGCGACCCGGAAGGGGAGGCCCGGGTCCGGGCGGTGCGGGAGGCCGTCGGCCCGACCGTCCACATCCGGGTCGACGCCAACGGCTCCTGGGACCTCGAGGAGGCGATCCGCCGCCTTCACGAACTGGCCCGCCTTGACATCCAGCTGGTCGAGGACCCGGTCCCCACCCTCGCCGAGCTCGCCCACCTCCGGCGCCGGTGCTCGATCCCCGTGGCCGCCGAGACGTCAATCAGGACAATAGAGGACGTGGCCGAGATGCGGCGGTTGGACGCGGCCGACGTGCTGGTCATCAAGCCCCAGCGCATCGGGGGTGTCGCCATCGCCCTGAGAGCCGCCGAGCTGGCCGGCATCCCGGTGGTGGTCTCCAGCGCGCTCGAGACGTCGGTCGGCCTGGCCGCCTGCCTCGCCGTCGCCGCGGCCCTCCCCGCCTCCCTGTACGCGCACGGCATCGGCACCGCCTCGCTCCTCGCCCAGGACGTCACCTCCGACCCGCTGACACCCGTCCGGGGAGGGCTCGTGCTCCGCCGAGTCGAGCCCGACCTCCTGCTCGGCTCGCCGTCGTGACCGATCCCACCCCGCTGCCGGACGGCGACATCGCTCTCGCCTGCATGGCTCAATTGGCCGGCGAGCTCCATCGCCTCGGCCTCCGGGACGCCTGCATCTCTCCGGGATCGCGCTCCACTCCCATCGCCCTGGCCCTCGCCCGGCACGGCGGCATCCGGATCCATGTCCACCTCGACGAGCGCTCCAGCGCCTTCTTCGCCCTCGGAGCGGCCCGCGCCTCCGACCGGCCGGTCGCCCTCGTCTGCACCTCCGGGACCGCCGTGGCCAACTGGCTGCCGGCCGTGGTCGAGGCATCCATGTCCGGGATCCCCCTGCTCCTGCTCTCGGCCGACCGGCCCCCGGCGCTGCGCGGCACCGGGGCCAACCAGACCATCCAGCAGGTGGACATCTTCGGCGGCTACGTGCGGTGGTCGCTCGCCGCACCCCTGCCGGATGGGGGACCCGGGGCCGCCCTCAGCTGGCGCGCGCTGGCGGCGGAGGCGGTGGGGCGGTCTTTGGGGCCGCGTCCCGGGCCGGTCCACCTCAACCTCCCGTTCACCGAGCCGCTGACGCCGACGGGGGTGACCGTGGACCTCGGGCCGCTGCCACCGGAGCGGGACGCGGAAGACCTGCCGCGGGCCGCCCTCTCGTCCTCTCCGGACCCGGCCCTGGTCGATGAGCTCGTCGAGCTGATCCGGGCCACCGAGTGCGGTTTGGTGCTGGCCGGCGGCCTGCCCTTCGCCGGAGCGCCGGACGGCGCGTCCGCGATCGTCCGGCTGGCGGAGGCTGCGGCCTGGCCGCTCATCGCCGAGCCGACCTCCGGTGCGCGAAGCGGCCCGGCGGCCCTCGCCACCGGAGCCCTCCTGCTCGGTGCCCCGGGCTTCGCCGCGAGCCACGTGCCCGACCTGCTGATCCAGTTCGGCGCCACTCCCACCAGCCGGGCGGCGCTCGCCGCGGCCGCCGGCTCCGGGCGGCTGGTGGTGGTCACCGCCCCGGGGATGGAGGCGGACCCGGGACGGGCCGCATGGATGACCGTGCACTGCGACCCGGTCGTCCTGGCCGCGGCGCTGGTGGAGCGGCTCGCCCCGCGTGCGGAGCAAACCTGGCGGCGGGCCTGGGCGGAGGCGGACCGCCTGGCGGCGGACGCCGTCGCCGTCTGGATGCAGGAGCTGGGCGACGAGCTCTTCGAGGGCCGGGTGGCTCGAGATCTCGCCGCCGTCCTCCCGGACGGGGCCACCCTCTTCGCCGGATCGAGCATGCCGATCCGCGACCTGGACAGCTTCATGCTGCCGCGGCAGGGGCTGCGCGTGCTTGGCAACCGCGGTGCCAGCGGCATCGACGGGTCGGTGTCGACGGCGCTGGGATTGGCGGCGGGCGCCGGGCAGCACCCCCGCACCTTCGCCCTGATCGGCGATCTCGCCTTCCTCCACGACGCCGGGGCCCTGTTCTGGGCTGCCGGCCGCGGATGTGATCTGGTCATGATTGTCATCAACAATCGGGG
>PLAK01000121.1 GCA_003134115.1 Candidatus Changshengia sp. | reverse complement strand
CGCCGCCGAGATGGCCTCCACGCTGACCGAGTTGGAGGGCGCCGCCGAGAGCGTGCAGCTGGAGATCGACGGCAGCCGCGTCCCGGCCACGGTCTTCCCTTTCAGCCCCGCTGCCGGGGACGCCCCACCGGTCGCCCACCTCCGCTTCGAGCTGTCCGCCAGCCAGCGGGAGGCCTGGATGGAGGGTGCTCGGGTGCTTCTCCGGGTTGCCCATCCGCGTTACTCGGCGAGCACCGAGCTGAGCGACGAGCAGCGCGCCGCCATCGCCGCCGACCTGCTCCCCGCCGTCGCCGGCGAGCGCGGGTGAGGCGGTCCCCCCCGCCCAGACCATCGTCGGGGCTGGTCGCCGGGAAGGCGGGGTGGTGGCGGGGCGTCCCCGTCCTCGCCCTCGCGATGGCGCTCGCGGTGGTCCTGGTCTCGGGCTGCGGCAGCAGCGGGTCACCGCCCCCCTGGCGCTCGGGGCATCCCGACCTGAGCAGCCTGAGCCTCCTCGACTCCGCGCAGGCAGGGAGCTGCGCGTCCGGCGCGCCCGATCCCAACCAGGCACCGGCGGGGATCAGCTTCCAGGGCCGGGAGTACGCCCAGATCGGTCGAATGAGCCCATCTGCGAGTGCGATCTCCGGTGCGGTCGAGATCGATCACACGGGCGACTGGAGCTTCTGGGTCCCCAGCGGGACCTTCATCTACGTGGTCACGCCCCAGGCCATCTATACCTACGCGCCGGGGAACTGTTAGCCGGACGCGCGGGGGAAGCTGCGCCCGGAGCCGCCGCCCTCCGTCCTTGCCACAATCGGCGGATGGCGATTCCTGAGGTGCTCCCCTTCACCGCGCTGGTGGGCCAGGAGCCGATGAAGACGGCGCTCGTCCTCAACGCCGTCAACCCGGCCATCGGTGGCGTGCTGATCCGGGGCGAGCGCGGCACCGCCAAGTCCACCGCCGTGCGAGCCCTGGCCGGGCTGCTCCCGGAGATCGAGGTGGTCGAGGGCTGCCGCTTCTCCTGCAGCCCGGGGAGTGGCGACCTCCTCTGCGACGAGTGCCGAGCCCGCCAGCTCGCCGGGGAGCACCTCCTCCGGGTCAGCCGCCCCATGCGAGTGGTCGAGCTGCCCATCAACGCTTCCGAGGACCGCGTCGTCGGCACCCTCGACATCGAGCGCGCCATCAAGGAGGGGGAGCGCAGCTTCGAGCCGGGGGTCCTCGGAGACGCCAACCGCAACATCCTCTACGTCGACGAGGTCAACCTCCTCGACGATCACCTGGTGGACGTTCTCCTCGATGCGGCCGCGATGGGCGTCAACATCGTCGAGCGCGAGGGCATGTCGGTGGTCCATCCGTCCCGATTCATCCTGGTCGGGACCATGAATCCCGAGGAGGGAGAGCTCCGCCCCCAGCTCCTCGACCGCTTCGGACTCTGCGTCGACGTCGTCGGGCTCCGCACCGTCGCCGATCGGGTCGCCGTGATGGAACGGGACATTGCCCAGCAGGCGGACCCGGGTACCCAGCGAGGATCCAGCCAGGAGGACGAGGCGCGGCTGCGCGCGATCATCGTCAAGGCCCAGGAGCTGCTGCCGCTCGTCGAGGTGCCCACCGAGATGCGCTGGCTCATCGCCCTCGCCTGCATCGATGCGGGGGCGATGGGCCACCGCGCGGACATCGTGGTCAACCGCACCGCACAGACTCTCTGCGCCCTCCGCGAGGCCGAGGCGGTGGTCGCGCACGGGACCAGCGCGGAGCCGGGGATGCCGCCCACGAAATCCCTCTCCGTGACCGTCGAGGACATCACCGTCGCGGCCGATCTCGCGCTGCGGCACCGGCGCCGCGACCGCCCCGGCCAGGCGAGCGGCAGCTCCTCCAAGGTCGCCGAGCAGCAGCGTGAGCGGATGCAGGAGCTGGCCGAGCAGGCAAGGGAGGAGATCGCGGCCGAGGACGGCGAGGCGCAGAGCTCCGAGGAGTCGACATCCGACGCGGAGCAGGAGACCGGGAACAGCTCGGCGGGTCAGCGCGGCGCGGAGACGGCCGGTGAGGACGCCACCCGGCTCGGTGGCGACCAGATCTACGAGGGGGATCTCTTCCCGGTGCGGTCGATCAAGCTGCCTCGAGACCGCAAGTCACGCATCGCCACCGGCAAGCGGTCCAGCTCCGAGTCGCGGGACAAGCGCGGCCGCTACGTGCGGGCGGTGCAGACCGAGCGCACCACTGACGTCGCCTTCGACGCGACCCTGCGCGCCGCCGCACCCCACCAGACCAGGCGTCGCGCCGAGGCACCCGCGAGCGGCGGACCGGCGCTGCGCCTCGAGCGCCAGGACCTCCGCCAGAAGGTCCGGCGGCGCCGGACCGGGACGCTCATCGTCTTCGTGGTGGACGCCAGCGCCTCCATGGACGCCGAGCAGCGGATGCAGGCCACCAAGGGCGCGGTGCTCTCGCTGCTGCGCGATGCCTACGTCCGCCGTGACAAGGTGGCCCTGGTCGTCTTCTCCGGCCGCACCGCGCGGGTCGCGCTCTCCCCGACCAACAGCGTCGACCTCGCCGAAGCGCGGCTGCAACGGCTCACGGTTGGCGGCACCACCCCTCTGACCCACGGGCTGGTGGCCGGCCTCAAGCTGGTGCGGACCGAGCGGCTGCGCGACTCCAACGTCTACCCCCTCATCGTCCTCATCTCCGACGGTCGGGGAAACATCTCGCTCTTCGGCGAGGAGCCGCTGGTCGAGGCACAGCGGATCGCCGAGCAGATCGGCCACGAGCACATACGGACCCTCATCATCGACTCGGCGAGGGACACCACCGGGACCCAGCTCCCCGGCGCCGGCATCCTCAGCGGGCGCGCCCTCCTCGGCGGCTTTGGCTTCAACGCCTGCCTGGACCTCGCCGAGCGCAGCGGCGGGGAGTACCTCGGCCTCTACGACCTCTCCCAGGGCGCGATCGTCGCCGGCGTGGAGAGGAGCTTGCGCAGCCGGTGACCGGGCGCCGCTCCTCCCCCGCTCAGTCGCGGAGGAAGGTGCGACCGGCCCAGGCGACCGCGCCCACCAGGCCGGCGTCGCTTCCCAACTCAGCCTGACCGACGCGGCAGCGGCGGAGCGGGGCGTCGAAGGCGATCTCGGCCATGGCGGCGCGGATCGGGGCTTCGAGAAGGTCGACCTGGCTGCCAACCCCTCCGCCCACAGCTATGGCGTCGGGGCCGAAGATGTTGACCAGGGCCCCGAAGGAGCGTCCCAGGGCGCGAGCCGCGTCGGCGAAGACGCGGCGGGCCAGCGGGTCGCCGGCCCTGGCCGCGGCGGCGATGGCGGAGGCATCGAGAGGGGTGATGCCCCGCAGCTGCGACTCCTCGCCTGCGGCGAGGGCCGCGGCGGCGGCGCGTGCGATCCCCGTTCCCGAGGCGATCCCCTCCAAGCACCCCGGATGGCCCTGGCCACAGAGCGGTCCGTCCGTGTTACAGGGCACGTGCCCGACCTCGGCCGCGGTGCTGGCGGTGCCGACCAGGAGGGTCCCGTCGATGATCACCGCACCGCCGATGCCGGTGCCGATGATCACGAAGACGAAGGTCCGGGTCCCGCGTCCCATCCCGGCCACCCATTCCGCGTAGCCGGCGAGATTCGAGTCGTTGTGGATGGCGACCGGGCACCCGGCGGCCGCGGAGAGCATCTCCCGGGCGGGGAGGCTCTCGAAGCCGGGGAGGTGGGGGGCGGCGAAGACCACCCCGCTCTCGGGGTCGACGGGACCGGGGATTCCGATGGCGATGCCGTCCGGGGTACCCCCGGCAGCATCACGGGCCGCCGCCGCGCACGCTGATATCACCGCCTCGGGACCGGCCGCGGCCGGCGTCCGGCGGCGCACCACGCGCTCGGCGTAGGTGGTGGGCCCGGTGGCGAGGGCCGCCCGGATGCTGGTACCGCCAAGGTCGATCCCGACAAGTCGGGGCATCACGCGTCTCCTGAGGTCGTCATGACCGCCGCCGGAAAGCGGTGCGAGGCTCCCCGGAGGGGCCGTCGTGCCAATGCCCGGGGCGGGCGATCCGGTCGGCCGCCGCCGGGCCCCAACTCCCGGCGGGGTACATCTTGACGGGCGACGGCCGATCGAGGACGGGCTGGACCACCTGCCATCCCCGTTCCACCTCGTCCTCGCGGATGAAGAGGGTGTGGTCGCCGGTCAGCGCATCGTGGAGGAGGCGCTCGTAGGCCTCGGGCGTGCTCGCCTTGAATGAACCCTCGTAGCTGAAGTCCATCTCCACCGGCTGGGTGGTCACCTCGGGCCCGGGCCGCTTGGCGATGAAGGTGATCGAGATCCCCTCATCGGGCTGGACGCGGATGACCAGCCGGTTGCTGTCCAGGGCGTGGAGCCCGATCGCCCGGAAGAGGTGGAGCGGAGCCTCCCGGAAGCTGAGGACGACGCGGGTGTCCCGGACCGCGAGGCGCTTGCCGGTGCGGAGCAGGAAGGGCACGCCGGCCCAGCGCCAGGAGTCGATGTGGAGGCGCAGCGCGGCAAAGGTCTCCACCTCGGAACCGGGAGCAACCCCCTCCTCGTCGCGATACCCGGGTACCGCCACGCCGTCGACGGTGCCTGAGGCGTACTGGCCGCGGACGACGGCACCGGGATCCACCGGATGGAGGGCGTCCAGGACCTTGACCTTCTCGTTGCGGATGGCCTCGGCGGCGAAGGAGTTGGGCGGCTCCATGGCGGTCACCGCGAGCAGCTGGAACATGTGGTTCTGAACGATGTCCCGGATCGCGCCCGTCTCCTCGTAGAAGGCGCCGCGGCGCTCGACGCCCAGGGACTCTGCGACGGTGATCTCGACCCGGGCGATGGCGTCGCGGTTCCACACCCTCTCGAAGACGGAGTTGCCGAAGCGGAAGACGAGGAGGTTCTGAACCGTCTCCTTGCCGAGGTAGTGGTCGATCCGGTAGATCCGATCCTCGGGGAGCACCTCATGGAGGACGGCGTTGAGCTGGGTCGCCGAGGTGACGTCGTGACCGAACGGCTTCTCGATGACGAGCTTGGTCCCGGCCGCCAGCCCGGCGGCACCGAGGCTCTCAGCGAGGGTGGCAAACGCGGAGGAGGGCACGGCGAGGTAGAGGAGCCGCTCGGGCCGGCCGGCGGCGGCCCGGAGGGCACTGAGGTCGCCGTCAGGCCCGACGGGGACGAAGTGAAGGCGAGCGGCGAAGGCCGTGAAACGGCGGGCTTCGAAGCGGGTTCGGGAGAAGCTCCGGATCGCCTCCTCGGCGTGGCTCCGGAATCGCTCGTCGCTCCAGTCCATTGGGGCCACCCCGATGATGTCGCCGTGCTCGGGGAGCAGCCCCTCGACCTCGAGGTTGTAGAGGGCGGGCAGCAGCTTCCGGGCCGCGAGGTCGCCGGTCGCCCCGACCACCACGATGTCCTGGTCGGAGGGACGCCGGAGTGTCAAGGGCAGCCCGCGTCCGGGGCTGCCGGCGCCCTCCCATCACGTCGGCGCCGGGCGGCGCGAAGAATGGCGGGTCGGGGGGGGGGGGCGCTGTCGGCCGCGGGCACGAGGTCGGATTGTAGAGGAGGCATGGCGCGGCCCCGGGGAGAAGGCCTTCGGGAAGCGGGACCCACGCCCCGGCCACCTCGGCGCACACTGTGCCGGCCCGCCGCTCCACCTGTGAAGATGCGGCGCCATCGTCGCCCGGAGTCACAAGAGGAGTTGCCGCCGTGGATCACGACCCGACCGAACCGGAGCTGGCGGTCGCGCGCCGCCGCAGGGCCGCCTGGGACATCCAGGAGGTGCTGGGGATCGGCCTCATCGTGGCGATCGCCCTCCTCGCCACGGCGTATGTGGCCGCCGGCATCATGGAGGCGGGCGCCTCGCCGGGGCCAAACCAGATCGAGGCGACCCTTCTGTACGCGACCGAGTGGGTATCCCCCTACCTCGTCCTCTTCCCGCTCGCCGCGCTGGCCCTCGCCGGCTGGTCGGTGCTCCACCACTCCTCCCCTGGGGAGAGGGCGACCCAGGTCGCCGGGCGGGTGGATGCGGAGAGCGCGACCGACCTCGACCTGGCTCACCTCGCGCGCGCCCGCGTCCTGATCACGATCGCAGGCGTCGCACTCGTCGTGATCGTGGGAGCCGCGATCGGAGCGCTGGTCAGCAGCATCCTGCTGATGACCCAGAGCGAGCTCGGCGGCAATCCGGTCTGGGCCTCCGAGGCCGAGACCCTGGGGGTGGTGTCCGCCGCCCTGCTGCTCGCCGGCATCGGGCTCGTGTGGACGTTTCGCCTCTGGGGGCGGGCGTCGGAGCTGCCCGCCGGTGACGAGGAGGGGTGGGAGTCGGAGCCCGATCTCGAGGCGGCGGCGACGACCGTAACCGAGTAGGCGCGGGTGCCCCGGTCGCACCGGGGCACCGCTTCCCACCAATCCAGGTCAGGCGGCGATGGTCCGGCATGCGCGGGCGGGGAACCCCAGGTCCCGGGTGCGGGCCGCGACCGCCTCGGCCTCGCCGCGCCCGGCGGCAAGGGCAAAGACGGCACCTCCGCTGCCGGTGAGGTGCCAGGCGGTCGCCGGCAGGGCATCCCGCAGCCGGTGGAGCCCGGCGGCAAGCTCCGGATGAGCCCGGCAGGCCGCCGCTTCCAGATCGGAGCCGAGCAATTCCGCAGCGACCGGCCGCCCCTGAGCCAGCAGCACCGCCAGCGCCTCGGGTCGCTCCGGCCCGCGCCAGTCGTCCGGCGTCAGGGCCGCGAAGGTGGCCGCGGTGCCACTGCGCCCGGCGACCGCGACCGTCAGGTCGAGGGGCGGGTGGAGGATCGGCTCGAGGCACCCGCCAGCCCCGCCGACCAGCAGGCTGCCACCGGCCAGGCACGCCGGCACGTCGCTGCCCAGGGTGTCGGCCAGGCGGAGCATCTCGGGATCCCAGGTGGAGATGCCGGCCCCGCCGAGCAGCCGGAGCACGGCCGCCGCATCCGCGGAGCCGCCCCCGAGGCCGGCGGCGGCGGGCAGCCGCTTCTCCAGGTAGAGCCGGACGGCGCCTGCCGGACGGCCGGGGAGAACAGCACGGGCGGCCCGGAGCACGAGGTTGTCCTCGACCGGGACCTCGGTCGCGGCCGGTCCGGAGACGGTCACCCCAATCGCCGGGGCCTTGTCGGCGACCTCGCCCTCCCCGACCTCGGCCCCGACCAGATCGTGCCAATCGAGGCGCACGACCACCGAGCGGAGGTCGTGACGACCATCGGGGCGCCTTCCGAGCACGCTCAGGGCGAGGTTGAGCTTGGCGTAGGCGGGTATGAACAACATCAGAGGAGCCATTCTGAGCGCCCGAACCGGCCGTGCTGGAGGGCGATTGCTATACTCCAGGCTCCCGGGCGTTGGTCGGGGGGACGCGCCCAGTTTCCGACAGAACTCAACAGGTGTCATCTTGGCCAACTCTCGCTCCGCCCGGAAGCGCATCCGCTCCAATGAGCGCAAGCGCGTCCGTAACCGCATCGTCCGCTCGGCCGTCCGGACCCGGATCGGCAGGGTGCGCCGCTCGCTGGTGAGCGGCCAGGTCGCCGGCATCGAGGAAGAGCTCCGCGCGGCGGTCAAAGCGCTGGACAAGGCTGCCGAGAAGGGCATCCTTCACCGTAACAACGTGGCACGGCGCAAGTCCCGGATCATGGCGATGGCGGCGAAGCTCACCCTCATGGGTGGGAGCGAGGCGGAGAAGGCGCTCACGCGCGCGGCCGCCACCGGTGGGGCCAAGGGCAGGTCGGCGAAGTCCGCGTCCGGCAAGGCCACCGCAGCAGCCAAGGGTGCCGGCGTCAAGAAGGTGTCCACGACCAAGGCCGCGGCCAGCACGGTCAAGGCTCCGGCGGCGAAGCCGGTTGCAGCGGCCAAGCCGGGGACGGCGGCAAAGCCGGCCGGCGCTGCCAAGCGGGCCGCGTCGACCCGCCGAACCAGCGACCAATAGGGACACCCGGGGGCGGGCTGCTTCAGCGAGCCTGACTTCGCGCCACGACGCGGGCGGCACCCAGGGCAAAGCGGCCCATCGCCTGCCGATCGTCGGTCTCCCCCGACTTGATGGCGGCGTCGATCGCCTGGAGTTGGTGCAGCCAATCCTCCACGACCGCGGGCGNNCCTGACCCGCCGGCTCCGAGCAGGGATTGAGCGCGGCGCAGCTCGGAGAGCTGGCCGGCGAGGGTGGCGATGAGGTGCTGGGTGGAATGGCCCTCCTCCACCAGCTCCGTTGCGGCGGCGGCGCCCCGGCCGGGCTGCACCCCGAGGAGCCTCTCCAGGACATTCCAGACCTCGACCGCCTCGGCGCCGCCGACCAGACGTCGCACCGTCTCCACGTCGACGGGCTCGCCGCCGGAGAAGGCGCTCAGCTTGTCCAGCTCTGCGGCGATGACGCCCAGGTCCGACCCGGCCACCCGGAGGAGGTGGTCGAGAGCCCCGGGGCGGAGCCGGAGCCCGCGGTCCGCCACGGCCCGCTCCGCCCACTCGCGCACGTCGCGACCGCGCAGCAGCTTGTAGGTGCGGATCTCCCCGCCGAGCCGCCCCACGGCGGCCACCACCGGGTGGCTGGCGGGCACCGGTTGGTGGCTCACCAGGCAGACCGAGGTGCTCGGCGCCCTCAGCTCGAGGGCGTCGGCCAGAGCTCGCCCCGCCTCGCCGGCACGCCGGCCCCCGGTGAGCTGCGGCGGGTCCCGGAGCAGGAGATAGCGGCGCTCGTCGATCAGAGGGATCTCGGCGAGCGAGGAGCGGACCCGTTCGAGCGGTGCCGGTGCGTCGATCACCTCGACGCCCAGCTCGGCGGCCGTGGCGCGCCGGCGCCATTGCCGGACCGCCTCATCGACCCGGTGATGGTCGTCCCCGTGGACGAGCAGCAGGTCAGCGGGAGGTGCGCCCGGCTGGACGCGCCCGCCGCCGCTCCGTGGGTCGCCTGGGGTCACCGCTCCGCTTCCGGGGTCAACCGTTCTAGAGGCGGTAGCGGCGCTGGCCGTCGTCGCCCCGGGAGGTCTCGGCGCCGGCTCGCTCGGCCAGGAAGCGGACGGCCCGGCCGGAGACCTTCACGCCGGCCTTGGTGATCTCGGAGGCGATCTCGGCGGCAGTGCCCTGACCGAGCTTGGCGATGACCGCCCGCACCACCTCGGTGGTCACCTCAGGCGGGGTCGCCCGCCCCTTGGCCGCGCGGCTGCGGGGCCGGCGTCGGCGCGCC
>PLAK01000182.1 GCA_003134115.1 Candidatus Changshengia sp. | reverse complement strand
CTGGCCAAGCTCCAGGCTCACAGCCAGCTGGAGGCCGTGGTCAAGGCGATGCGTCTCGGGCTGGTGCGAGAGGGACCCCCTTGACCCCGCCCCGGTGGAGACGGGGGCCGGCAGCGCCCGCGGCCGAGGCGGGGACCTCTGCAACCCCGATCTCTCGGCCTTCTCCGGGGGAAGAGGGGGAGAAGCCGGGGGATACCACCCTGACCTCGCTCCGACAGCTGGCTCTGATCGAGGATCTCCAACGCTTGATCCCGCACGCGGTGGAGAGCGCGGCGAAGCTTGCCCGCGCCGACTACGCCGCCCTCGCCCTGCTCCGGCCCGAATCCCCGGGCTACGGCGAGTACCACGAGACCGACCTCGCAGGCGACGTGACCCGCCTTCCGTCAGAGGATCTCAGTCAGATCTCCGTCCTGGAGGTGCTCCGCTCCGAGCGGCGCGCGATCGGGACCGGCGATCCGCGCCTGGAATCCGCTTTGGAGGGCTTTCCGCCGGGTCGCACGCAGGCAGCGGCCTTCCTGGCGACCCCGGTCAAGGTCGGGGCCGAGCTGTTTGGTCACCTCCTGCTGGCCCGCGAGCGGCCGGAGAGCTTCTCCAAGGCAGATGCGGCAGTCGCCGGCGAGGTGGCCCGGATGGTGGCCCTGGCGGCGCGCCGACAGCGCGCCGAGGAGCAGAGCGTGCTTCTCCGAACGCAGAACCAGCGGTTGGTACGCGCCAACCTGGCGCTGGTGCGCCAGCTCCGGCCCACGGGCGTCCTGCAATGGCTGGTGAACGACGTGCGCACGGTGGCCGACGCCCAGGTGGCGGCAATCTTCCTGCTCGACAAACCGGGCGGGGAGGTGGGGAGCTTCGTCTATTCCGGCCTCGTCATGGGACACCGGAGCGGGATCGAAGCCGTGCAATGCGAGGCCACCGGCGTGCTCGGCTTCGCGATGCACGCTCGCCGGCCGATGCGCCTGGACGACCTCCGCCAGCACCCCTCCCACCTGGGCTTTCCCGCAGGCCATCCCGTGCTCACCTCCTTCGTGTCCGCCCCGATCCTCCGCCAGCGTCAGGAGGTCGGCCTCGTCTATGCGGCCAACAAACGGAGAAGCCCCGCCTTCACGGAACTGGACGAGCGGTTCGTGGACAGGGTGGCCGCTGAGCTCGGGCGCTCGCCCGGGATGCTCACCGCCGATGCGCCGCCGCCCGAGCTGGTGGATCGCATCGCCGCTGCCACCGGTGCCCTCCGCCGCGAGATGGAGGCGACCCGGTTCTTCCTCAGCAGCCTCTCTCACGAGCTGAGGGGGTCCATCAGCGGGATCATGGTCTCGTCCGAGCTGCTCGCCGACCGTTCGCTCGGGACTCTGGAGGAGCCGCAGCTCCGCGCTCTGGGAGGGCGCATCCACGCGGTGGCGGGGAATCTCCTGGTCCTGGTCGACAACCTTCTCGACCTGGGGCGCCTGGAGGCAGGCCGGCTCGACGTGCGCCTCCAGCCTGTCGATCTTTCGACGGTCATCGACGAGGTCACCGGGGTGATCTCGCCACTTGCGGAGACGGCCCGGGTGACAGTCGAATGGCCGAGCATCGCCCGCGTGCCGCGCATCCTCGCCGACCCGATCCGGCTCCGCCAGGTCCTCGTCAACCTCTTCACCAACGCTGTGAAGTTCACCCCGGCAGGCGGGCGCGCATGGCTGGAGATCGCGCCCACCGAGGAGGCGGTCCGCTTCTCGGTGTGCGACACGGGACGGGGCATCCCGCCAGCGGAGACGGAACGGATCTTCACCCCCTTTGCCCGCGGTGGCGATTCGGAGGTGCCCGGCGTCGGCCTCGGGCTGGCCATCTGCAAGCACATCGTGGAGCTGCATGGCAGCCGGTTGGAGGTCAGCAGCGAGCTGGGAGTCGGCAGCCGCTTCTCCTTCACCCTGCGCCGTTCACGCGAGCCGCTTCCCCCACGGCTGCTGCGCGCTCCAGGCGGAGCGACGGTGGTGGCCGGGGCCGATGGCCGCCCGGCGGCGGTCCTGCTGGTCGAGGACGACCCGGTGAACCGCCAATCCATAGGTGACGTGCTCACCGCGGTGGGGTATCGCGTGCGATCGGTCGGCAGCCGGGCCGCGGCACTCGAGGCGATGGCGAAGAAACCAGCCGATGTCGTCGTCCTGGACGTTCAGCTGACGGATGGCAATGGGCTGGAGATCGTCGGCTCGCTGCGGTCGGCAGTGGATCGGCCGGTGGCGATCGTCGCGCTCTCCGCCGACCGCATCGGAAATACAGCGGAGCGGGCGATGGCGGTCGGCTGCGACCGGTTCGGGCTCAAGCCGATCCCGGCGCGCCATCTCCTCGACCTCGTGGTCGAGGCGCTGGAGGAGCGGCGCACCCTCTATCCCCCCATCCCAGCGCCCCCGGGCTGACGAACGCATTCCCGGAGGGACCCGTCGGGGATGACCTCGACCGCGACCTTCGACGAGAGCGGACGGGAGCGGAGGGCGCGCCGCTAGCCGAGAGCCCAGGTCAGGCCGTCCGCGGTATCGGTGACCGACACGGGGGCCGCGGTGACCTGGAAGCTGAGCCAGCCGGTGACACACTGCCCGGGCGGGACCTCGGACATCTGCAGCTCCGGCTGCTGTCCCTCCCCGATCAGCTCGAGGGTGTCGACGGCAGTGCCGCCCGGCTCGACGAGGACGAAGTCGTACGGATTGACGGAGGTCGGGGCCGCGCTGCTGGCACACACGCGCAGCTCGACGGCCGAGAAGGACTCCCCCGCCGTGGGCGGAGCCGCGCCGGTGATCGATAGGAGATCGCCGTCATAGGCGACCAGGGTGATCCTGCCGCCGTCAGCGGACGTCTGGGTCTGCCCGAGGCCGGTCCCGCCGACCGCGGAGGTTGTCGGAACGCCGGATGGTGGGACCGCCCTGGAGGTCGCCCCGGGCCTGGTCGACGGATCGGAGGCACGGCCGGCGCCAAGGTGGTACCCGACGAGCGCGACGCCGGCGACAACGGCAACCGCCGCCACCCAGGGGGCGGCTGTCCGGACGCGCGGCCGCCGCGGCCGTCCGGCGGGAATCGGGGGCGGCGCCGATTCGGGAGCGACCGGTGGCTGGCCCACGGGTGGAGCGGGAGAGAGGCCCTTCCGCTTTTGGCGGCGACTGGCCGGTGGGGCGAAGCCCTCGGGCGCGGCCGGTCCGGGAGGCGTCTGCTCCGCCTCTTGCGCAGCCCGGCCGGCGGGTACCGGCTGCTGTAACTGTGGGGTCGTGGTGGCAGGCTGCTGCGAAGGCGGGCTCGTGGTGGCAGGCTGAGGCAAAGGCGGGCTCGCAGTCGCGGGCTCCTGCGCAGGTGAGGCGACGGCCGCCGGCGATGCCGCTGATCTCTCTCTGTCAGGGGGCTGATCCGCTCTGAGGAGCCATCCCCTTCGGGTGCGCCGTCGGGCGGGTGGGGCCGGGGACGCCGGCGGCGCGGAGTGGCTGGCGACCGCACGGCGACGGGCCAGCTGCTCCGATCGCGTGATCAGAAGATTCCTGCGCAGGTTGAATCCGATCTCGGAGATCGAGCCCTCGGCTCGCTGCTGCTCGAGCTCCGCAAGCCGCGCTTCGAGCTCCTCGGGAGCGGACCCCTCCACCATCCTGCTCGCCCAGTGTGAAGCTCCTGGCAGGCCGCGGCTACCACCCATATTGGGGAAGGTCAACGCCTCAGCTGGGGTCTGGTGCTGGGTGTACCCGCCACATAGCCTTATCTCGGCGGCCCAAATCCGCCGATCCTCAGCGAGAGGGGACGGGAACGGTGCCCTGGCAAGCGCCGTGGTCACGAGGGGGGGCGACCTGGCTTCGGGGGGGGGCCAAAGAGGACCACGGCGCCAGGGCGTCCCGAGACGGGGGGAAGCACGGGGCCCCGGGGCTGGCGACGGCTCGGTCGCCGCATCGCCAGCGCAGCAGTCGGTGGAGGCGAGGACGCGTGGAACAGATCCGCGGATGGGCATGCCGCTGACCACCGGTGGGTGGGACGGGCGGGAGCACTCCGGCCCGGCCCCCGTCGCCTCGGCCCGTCCGCTCGGCGAGCTGCTCGTCCGCCGTGGCGCCACGAGCGAGGGCAGCGTCCGGTCGGCGCTCCGCCGCCAGCGCCGCGACAAGCGGCCACTCGGTGAGCTCCTCGTCGACGAGGGCGTGGCGGAGGTGGAGATCGTCGGAGCCCTGGCCGAGCAACTCGGCTACAGCTCGGTGGATCTCGACCAGCTCGTCCCCGAGGACGACGCCCTCTACCTGCTCGACGCCGCGACGGCTCGCAAACTGGGGGCGCTCCCCTTCCTCATCGACGAGCTGGGCATGGTGCACTGCGCCATCGCCAACCCCGGAGCCGCCGACAAGGTGGCCGCCCTCGGGGAGGCGATCGCGCAGCCGGTGTTTCCCCGCCTGGCCGGCCGCCGGTCCCTGGAGAGGGCTCTGGACCGCTACTACACCGTCCTCCATCGTGTCGACCACGCGGTCCAGCGCGCTGTCGTCGACCGTCAGGAGGCCCCCACCGCCGCCCTCTCGATCCCGCTGCGGGCCGACGCCCCAGTGGTTCAGATCGTCGATCTTCTGCTCACCCAGGCCCTGCGCGACCGCGCCTCCGACGTCCACATCGAACCCCAGGCAGACCGGCTCCGCATCCGCTTCCGCATCGACGGCGCCCTCCACGACGTCAACTCGCTGCCAACGTCACTGATGGGTCCGATCGCGTCGCGACTCAAGATCCTGGCCGAGATGGACATCGTCGACCGTCATCGCAGCCAGGACGGTCAGCTGGAGATGACCATCGACGGGCGCCCTGTCGATATCCGCGTGTCGACGATGGAGACCATCTGGGGGGAGAAGGTGGTGCTCCGGCTGCTCGATCGCACCCGTTCTCTGGTCACCTTGTCCGAGCTGGGGCTGCAGAGCGGAGACCGAGAGCGGATGCACCGCCTCATCGACTCCCCCTACGGGATGCTGGTGGTGGCGGGCCCGACCGGGGCCGGCAAGACCACCACCCTGTACGCCGCTCTCAGCGAGCTGGACAGCGCGACTCGGAACATCACGACCATCGAGGATCCAGTCGAGTACCGATTCGAGAATATCAACCAGGTCCAGATCAACCGGTTGGCCGGGACCACCTTCGCCAACGGCCTCAAGGCCATCCTCCGCCAGGACCCCGACATCATCCTGGTGGGAGAGGTCCGGGACGTCGAGACCGCCCAGATCGCGATCCAATCGGCACTCACCGGCCACCTCGTGCTCTGCTCGATGCACGCCGCCGACTCGGTGGGTGCCATCCACCGCTTCATGGACATGGGCATCGAGCCCTACCTGGTCGCCTCCGCCCTCATCGGGGTGGTTGCCCAGCGCCTTGTGCGGCTCGTCTGCGAGCGCTGCGCGAGCAGCGCACCGGCAACCCCGGCGGAGGCTGCCTTCTACGAGGCCGTGGTCGGCAGCGACCCGCCGGCGCGCCTGCCCCAGGCGGTGGGCTGCCCACGCTGCGCCGGCACCGGGTTCCGCAGCCGGGTGGGCGTCTTCGAATGCCTGCAGGTCGACGACCCGATCCGGGAGCGCATCGTCGCCAGGTCCCACCACACCGAGATGATCGAGGCGGCCGTTGGCAACGGCATGCGCACCCTTCAGCAGGCCGGCTGCGACATCGCCGCCAGCGGGCGCACCACTCTCACCGAGGTGATGCGCACCGTGTACATCATCTGAGGCCGGCGAAGATGATCCAAGCCGCATCCACCGAGCCCCGCCGGATGCAGCTCTACGACTACACGGCCGTCAACCCCGACGGCAGCGTGCTCAAGGGACTGATGGAGGCCTCCGACCCCGAGGCCGTCTGGCACGCCATCTCGGTGCGCGGACTCCGCCCCACGGGGGTCCGGGCGCATTCCCGTGGCCGGTTCAGCGGCTTCCTGGATCAGCTGACCAAGGTCAAGCTCCAGGAGGTGGTGGTCTTCTGCCGGCAGCTCTCCACCTTTGTCCGGGTCGGCATCCCCCTCACCACCGGGCTGGAGACGATCGCGGAGGGGGCGGGCAACAAGCGGATGCGCCAGGCCTGCGCCTCCATGGTCGCCGACCTCGAGCGGGGCGGGCTGCTCAGCAGCGCGCTCGCCCGCCACCCTCAGGTATTCCCCCCAGTACTGGCCGATCTGATCAGGGCTTCCGAGACGACTGGCCACATCGACGACACCCTGGTCCGATCCGCCGACCACTTCGAGCGCGAGCTGCAGACGCGGACCAGGATCCGGGGCGCGCTCATGTACCCGGCGATCGTCTTCTGCATGGCGCTGGCGGTCGCGACTGGGCTGGTCGTATTTGTCCTCCCTCAATTCAGGGTGCTCTTTGACCAGTACGGGGCCAAGCTCCCCCCAGTAGCGAGCGCGCTGCTCAACCTCTCCTCCTTCATCTCCGGCAACGCAATGTGGATCCTCATCGGCCTTCTGGTGGGCGTCCTCGGGATCGGCTACTACGTGCGCACCGAGGGAGGCAAGTACCGATTCAATCAGGTCCTTCTCCGGGTGCCCGCGGTCGGAGAGATGATGCGGGCGGCCAGCATTGAACGATTCTGCCGAGCCCTCAGCGACACCCTCTCGGCGGGCGTCCCCGTCGGCACCAGCTTC
Source organism: Candidatus Changshengia sp. (assembly GCA_003134115.1). Taxonomy (GTDB): domain Bacteria; phylum Chloroflexota; class Dormibacteria; order Aeolococcales; family Aeolococcaceae; genus Changshengia. The sequence goes on along the minus strand of PLAK01000182.1, from coordinate 1,299 downwards.
TCGGTGGTGGTGGAGAGCACGCGAAATCCCGTCTACCGCAGGGCGCTGCGCGACGTCGGCGAGCAGGTCGCCATCGGCGAGAGCTTCTCCCGATCGCTGCGCAAGACCTCGCTCTTCCCACCGCTGGTGGTCCAGATGGTCAAGGTCGGCGAGGAGACCGGCACGCTCGACCAGCATCTGGCGGAGACCGCACGGATGTACGACAGCGAGCTGGACGACCGGCTCAAGCGGCTGACCTCGATCGTCGAGCCCGTCCTCATCATCAGCGTGGGGACGATCGTGGGACTCGTGGCGGTCTCGCTGATCCAGGCCATCTACGGCTTCGCCTCGGCGTTCAAGGGCTGATGACAGTGGCCGCCGCCCGGCTCCCGCACCCAGCCCGCACGACCTGGCGGCGTCGGTCCGCACAGGCCGGGCTCACCCTCATCGAGACGGTGGTGGCCCTCGCCGTCATCTCGATCGGCGTCGTCGGCATCGCTTACGGCTTCTCCGCCGTCGTCCGCAGCGCCGGTGACGCCCAGGACCAGGCGGTGCTGGACGGAGCCGTGCAGACCGCCGCCGACTACGTGCAGGCAGGGCTGGGGTACTGCCCTTGCGATGATTCCAACTGCTCCGCTGGGCAGTACAGCCTGAACGGGCTGACGCTGGGCAATGGGGTCGTCGCCTCCCCCATCCGTCAGCGTGACGTGCAGGAATCCACTACCGGAAACCCCGGATATGTGGTCGCGTCATGCTCGAACGGCCAGTTCGACTACGGCGTCCAGGAGATCACAATCACGGTCTCCAAGGGACCGGCGTCGGTGAGCCGCGTGGTTTGGAAGGGGGACCTGCCGTGAGGCGGCCGCGTGCAACGCGTGCCGGGGAACGGGGCTTCACGCTGGTGGAGGTCCTGGTATCGATGACCCTTCTCACGATCATCGGGGCGGTCATGGGGGTCATCTTCAGCGTTGGAATGCGCTCCATCCTGGCACCGGGAGCGTCGGAGGACCGGCTGACCGCCTCGTCCCAGAGCATCACACTGGAACAGCTGCTCGCCGAGGACGTGCATCAGGCAACGTGCGTCGAATACGTCGACGGCACTCAGGCGGTGAACGCGTACGGGACCGAGGAGCTGCTGGCCGCACGACCGGCTGGCAACGTCCTGGCCGAACAGCGGTCCAACTTCGTACGCCAGGTCGTCCGGCACGCCGAGGAACTGCGCGCCCATCTTGAGTCCATAGCCCAGCGGCGCGCCGAGGACCTTGCCGACGCCCACCGTCGTGCCCGCCGGGCTGCGGGGACCGCGGGCCGCGTGGTCGT
>PLAK01000052.1 GCA_003134115.1 Candidatus Changshengia sp. | reverse complement strand
TCGGAGCCGCCACCCCCACCGGGGGGCGCCTCGCCGTCTCGGGCAGTCCCCGTCCAGGTCGGCACCGCGTCTTGCCGAAACACTGCGGCAACGTTCGGGCGTCAGCCTCTCCCGGACCGCCTCTCCACGGCGGGATACGGAAAGGGAGAAGCCCAATGTCCTTCCGACACACGATTCGCTCGGCTCCAGCACGGTCGGCCGCCCTGATCGGTGCTGCGGCCCTCACGCTGGCGGCAGCTGCCACGGTGACCGCCCAGGCCGCCGTCTACCAGCCGACCGTCCTCNNGCTGTACTGGCGTTTCGCGCCCAGAGCGACTACGTCATCCCGGTCGCCAGCTTCGCGACCGGCGGGGACGGCACCGGCTCGGCACTGGGGTCCCAGGGCGCACTGGCACTTGCGCACTCCGGGCAGCGTCTGCTCGCTGTCAACGCCGCCTCCGACACCGTGTCGGCCTTCGCGGTCGACGGGGCCGGTGACCTCCACCTCCTCAACACCGCCTCGTCGGGTGGCACGGACCCCATCAGCGTCACCGTCTGGGGGCAGCTGGTCGAGGTCCTCAACGCGGGGAGCAACTCGGTCTCGGGCCTCTGGCTTGGTGACGGGGGGCTGCGGCCACTGAGCGCGGCGGATGCCACCTCGGCGCTCTCAGCCGGGGCCATCTCGCCCGAGCAGGTCTCCTTCACGCCGGACGGAAGCCGGCTGGTGGTGACGGAGAAGGGGAGCAGCACCATCGACACCTTCACGGTCGCCGGGGATGGGCGCCTCGGCTCCGCCGTGACCACGGTCGCGACGGGTGCGGCTCCGTACGGCTTCGGCTTTGACCGCTCCGGTGACGTCGTCGTCTCCGATGCCGCCGGCGGTCCCGCCGGTACTGCCGCGGTGACCACGTATCGCGTCCAGGGGGACGGCATGCTCGCTCCGATCAGCGACGTCCCCGATGGGCAGGTCGCGGCCTGCTGGCTCATCGTCAACCCCGATGGCAACCGGGCCTACACCGCCAACGCAGCCTCCGGGACCATCTCGTCCTACGACGTGGCCGGCAGGGGCGCTCTGACCCTTCGCGCCTCGATCGCCGCCACCACCGGGGGGCACCCGGTTGACCTCGCCATCTCGGGCCGCACGCTCTTCGACCTGGTCAGCCCCCAGGGGGAGATCGCCACGGCCTCCATCCTCCCGGGCGGGGACCTCGGCACGACCAGCCTTCCGGTGACGGGCCTTCCCGCCTCGGCGACCGGGCTGGTCGCCATCACCTCCTGACCGATATCGACATGCGGAGGCCGGGCGGCAGCTCGCCGCCCGGCCCATCCGCAACAGATTCCCGAGCCGGCCGGGGCGGAGGCTCGGGACATACTGAGGGGGCCATGGCCGAGGTCGCGCCCATCCTGCTGGTCGAGGACGACCCCACGACGGTGTACGTGGTCCGCGCCTACCTCGAGCACGAGGGATACGCCACGGCGGTCTGCCGCTCGGGCGGGCAGGCGCTCGACGTCCTGCGCCAGGTGTCTCCGAGGTGCGTCGTCCTCGACGTGATGCTCCCCGAGCGCGACGGGTTCGAGATCTGCGCCGAGATTCGGCGCCGCGGGTTGACCGTCCCGATCCTGATCCTGAGCGCCAGGGCCGACGAGGTCGATCGCATCTCGGGTCTCGGTCTGGGGGCCGACGACTACCTGGTCAAGCCGTTCAGCCCCCGGGAGCTGGTCGCCCGGGTGGCCGCCCTGCTGCGGCGCGCGGAGATCGGACCACGGCCGCTCGAGGTCCTGCGCCTGGGCAACCTCGAGCTGTTCCTCGACGGGCACGAGGTGCGGGTGGCCGGCTCTCGCATCGGTGTTCCGCGGCGCGAGTTCGCCCTGCTGGCGGCCATGCTGGGCGAGCCGGGCCGAGTTTTCAGCCGCGCCCAGCTGCTGACGCGGCTGCACGACACCGAGGAGCCCGCCTCAGGCGAGCGCACCGTCGACGTGCATGTCACGCGCCTCCGCGACAAGCTGCGCGCCGCCGCCGCCCTGGTGGGGATCACCACCGTGCGCGGGGTCGGCTACAAACTCGAAGGTCTGGCTCCGTGAGCCACATCGGCGCCGCCTCGGCCGGCCTGCGGCGCGGCTGGGGTCGCATCGGCCTCCGCTGGCGGCTGGTGACCCTCAACGCCGTGATGATCGCGGCGACGGTCACCACCATCCTCCTGCTGATGCACCACATCGCCGAACCGAGCTTCATGAGCATCATGCATGCGGCCGGACAGCCGGTCGACCCGGCGGCCGGGCAGCGCGCCTACGACGCGGCCGTCGCGTCGGAGGTGTATCCGACCATCGCGATCGGAGCGGTGGTGGCGGTTCTCCTCAACTTCCTCTTCGTGACGCTGGCGCTCCGCCCGCTGCGCGCGGTCCGCGCCGCGACCCAGAGCATGGCCTCGGGCGCCGCCCCCTCACCGATCGAGAGCCGGAGCCACGATGAGATCGGAGAGGTTGCGGATTCGGTCAATGAGCTGGCCCGCTCGCTGAAACGCCTCGAGGATCTGCGCCGCCAGGTGACCAACGATGTGGCGCACGAGCTGCGCACCCCGCTCCACAACCTGCTTGGCCTGCTCGAGGGGATGCGCGACGGGGTGATTCCGGCATCTCCGCAGCAACTGGAACGCGCGCATCACGAGCTCCGCCGCCTGATCACTCTGGTGGAGGACCTTCGGGCCCTCAGCGACGCCCAGCTCGCGCGCGATCGCATCGAGCTGCGGCCCCTCGACCTCGTCAGCCTGGTGCGCGACACGACCGCGGGATTCGCCGCCGCGATGGCCGAGCCCGGTGGCAGAAGGCCGAGATCTTTCACGGCGGCGGCTATCGCATCCTCAGCAAACTCCGTCGAGACCCGATTCAGCCAGTGCTCCGATTCGAGGCCAGCCTCCAGTCTGGCGAGGTGCGCTGTGCGCTTCGGAAAGCCCTTCATACCGGCGCGCGTGTTGCGGAAGAGCACGCGGCCCGGGCCATGCAAATCCAACAGGCCTTCCAGCAACGCCAACCTCGATTCCGCGTTGCCCTGACTCGATTCCGCAAGGCGTGGTTCCAACTGGGAATCATGCGCCAACAAGCGGCGCAACGAAGTTATGTCCGTTTCCGTC
>PLAK01000023.1 GCA_003134115.1 Candidatus Changshengia sp. | reverse complement strand
CATCGTCGAGGTCACCTCGGCGACCAACACGCTGACCTACTGAGAGGAGACCAGATGTCGACTGTGCTGACCGAGGCGGATGTCGCGGCTCTGAGCGTCGCCAAGATCGTCGACGCCCGCGGGACCGGATGCCCGGGTCCGCTGCTGGAGGCCAAGAAGGCGATGCCCGGCGTCGCTGTCGGCGAGGTGCTCGAGCTCTGGTCGAGCGACCCGCAGACCAAGGCCGACGTGGAGGCCTGGTCGGGCAAGGTCGGCCACGGCTTCCTCGGTGCCGCCCCGGCCCAAGGCTACGAACGCGTCCTCATTCGCCGGGCCAAGTGAGCTGAGACCGGACGCATGCTGCACCCCGCCGCCTCTGTGGTCGCCGGTGCCCCGGCGCATGGGCCGCGGGTCCTCGTCTTCTCGACCAACGCCATCTCCGACCCGGGCATCGACCTGGCGGGAAGCTCGCACATGCACTACTCGCCGGAGGTGGTCGTGATCAGCCTGCCCTGCACCAGCGGGGTGAGGCCGGGCTGGATCCTGCACGCCCTCGAGCATGGCTTCGACGGAGTCTTCATCGCCGCCGACGGCGAGGAGTGCGGCTACCTATCGGACTGCACGGCGCGCTCGTCGCGCATCGTCCAGGCGGCCCAGACGCTGATGGCCGAGCGGGGGATCAATGGAAGCAGGGTGAAGATGGCGGCCATCTGCTCGGTGTGCGCCGAGCCCTTCACCCGCCAGGTGCGCGGCTTCACCGAGTCGCTCGCGGCCATGGAGGCGTAGGCGGCCATGGATACGTCGACGACGTACGACGCGCTGGTCATCGGCAGCGGGANNACTGCGCCAGCTGCATCTCGACGCCGAAGATGGCGGCGACGGCCCACCACCCCAACGTGACCGTCCTCACCCAGTCCCTGGTGGAGAGTGTGCGGGGCGACGCGGAGCGGGGCTTCCAGGTCACGGTGCGCCGTGCCGCGCGCTACGTCGACGAGGCGCTGTGCACCGGGTGCCGTCTCTGTGAGACCGCCTGCACGGTCGCCGTCCCGGACCAGTTCAACGGGGAGATGGTCTCGCGGCGCGCCGCCTACATCCCGTTCCCCCAGGCCATCCCCCAGAAGGCGCTGGTCGAGCGCCCCGGCACCTCGCCCTGCACCTTTGGCTGCCCGGCGGGGATCAAGGCTCACGGCTACGTCTCCCTGGTGCGCAGCGGCAAGCACGAGGAGGCCTTTGGCCTCGTGGCCGAGACCACACCCCTCGTCGGGACCCTCGGGCGCGCCTGCTATGCGCCCTGCGAAACCGCGTGCACCCGGGGCAGCCTCGAGGGCCCGGTGTCGATCCGCCGTCTCAAGCGCTTCATCGCCGACACCCACTACGCGCTGCCGGAGCCGCCCACGACCGAGCGGCCGGCGCCGAATGGCAAGCGGGTGGCGGTGGTCGGCTCCGGTCCGGCCGGGCTCACGGCCGCCTGGCAGCTGGCCCGCAACGGGTATGGGGTGAGGATCATCGAATCGGCACCCGCCGCGGGTGGCGCCCCCCGCCTCTCCATCCCCTCCTACCGCCTGCCCGCCGAGGTCGTCGAGCGTGACCTGGTCAACGTCACCGACCTGGGAGTCGAGATCGTCACCGGGACGCGGGTCGACGACCTCGAGGAGCTGCGGAACCAGGGGTTCGACGCGGTCGTGGTGGCCACCGGAACGCCGCGCCCGGCCCGGCTCCACGTCGCCGGCGAGGAGAGCCTGAGCGGCGTCCATGCCGCCCTCGACTTCCTCCGCGACATCCGGCTCGGCCAGCCCCAGGACCTCACCGGCAAGGTGGTGGTGGTGATCGGAGGCGGCAACGTGGCGTATGACGTGGCCCGTTCGGCCGTGCGTCCCGATGACGACCATGTGGCGTACGACGTGGCCCGTTCGGCGCTACGGCTGAGCGGCGATAAGGAAGTGCATATCGTTTGCCTCGAAAGCCGCGCCGAAATGCCGGCCGACGAGATCGAAGTGATCGAGGGCTCCGAAGAAGGCATCCACCTGCACAATTCGCGCGGGCCGCGGGAGGTGGTGGTGAGCGACGGGAAACTCTCGGCGCTGCGCACGGTGCGCTGCACGGCGGTATTCGACGCGCGCGGAAAATTCAACCCGTCGTTCGAGGAAGCCAACATAGAGGACATTCCGGCCGACAGCATCATTTTCGCCATCGGGCAGACGTCCGACCTGTCATTCCTCGATCCCGCCGATGGCGTGGAGTCGGACCGCGGACTCATTAAAGTGAATCGCGAAACCTACCAGACCACCGCTCCCGACGTGTTCGCCTGCGGCGACATTGCGCACGGCCCGCGCCTGTTCATCGACGCCATCGCCAGCGCGCAGACGGCGGCGCGCTCCATGCACGATTTTCTGCGCGGCACGCGCACGGAGATCGCCGTGCGCAAGAACTGGTCGGCGGCTACCTACACGATGGCGGAAAGCTGGAACGTGCTGCCGCGCCAGAATCCGCCTTCGCTAGAAAGCGACAAGCGCGCGGCGTCGCTAGAGATCGTGGAAGTGGATTACTCCGAGAGCGAGGCGCGGCGGCAGGCATCGCGCTGCCTGCGGTGCAACGTCAACACCGTGTTCGACACCTCGATATGCGTGGCCTGCAATGGCTGCGTGGACATCTGCCCGGAGAACCTGATCCGCCTGGTGGGACTGAGCCAACTGGTGCGCGACGACCAGTGCATGTCGCGGGCGGTCGAGGAGTTCGGCGATCTCGGCGCGTACACGGACCGGCAACTGGATGAAATGGGCGCGGTGATGATGAAGGACGAGACC
>PLAK01000015.1 GCA_003134115.1 Candidatus Changshengia sp. | reverse complement strand
CACCAGGGAACGTTCACCGCCGGGAACGACGGCTCGTACGTGATCGCGGTCGGCAACCTCGGACCGTCGGACGCCGCCGAGCCGGTCGTCGTGAGCGACACCCTCCCGGCCTCGGAGACCTTCGCCTCGGCGACCGGCACCGGGTGGTCCTGCTCCGACGACCTGCAGGTGGTGACCTGCGCCGACGCCGCCAATCTCCCCAGCGGTGAGGATGCCCCCGACATCGACCTCTCCGTCTTGGTCGCGTCGGCCGCCACCGGCTCCGTCACCAACACGGCGACGGTCGCCTCGACGACCAGCGATCCGGTCACCGCCAACAACAGCGGGAGCGACACCGCCGCTCTGGCGCTCAGCTCCGATCTCTCCATCACCAAGACCCACACCGGTGACTTCACCGCCGGCATGGATGGCACGTACATCATCGGCGTCCACAACGCCGGCCCGTCGGACTCGGGTACCGGGGTCGTCGTCAGCGACACGCTTCCGAGCGGCGAGACCTTCGTCAGCGCCGAGGGGACGGGCTGGAGCTGCACCGCCGTCGATGTGACCGTGACCTGCACGCTCGGTACCCCGGTCGTGGTGGCCGGCGACGCGCCGAGCCTGACGCTGACCGTGGCGGTGAGGTCCGGCGCGGTCGGGATCCTGACCAACGTGGCGGTCGTCCTGGGGCCCAACCCGGATCCGGTGCTGGGCAACAACACGGCGAGCGATCCGACGATCAGCGACCGGGTGTCCGACCTGTCCCTCACCAAGACCCTGACCGGCTCCTTGCAGGACCGGGTCGACGCCACCTACGTGTTCGTCGTGACCAACACCGGGCCCTCGGATTCGGCGGCGCCGGTGACGCTCACCGACCCGCTGCCCGCCGGGCTCACCCTGGTGTCGAGCACGGCGGGGACCGCCGGAGCCTGGAGCTGCGCGGCGGCCGGCCAGACCGTGACCTGCACCGACAGCGCCCCGGTCGTCACCGGCACGACGTCGACCTTTGACATCAGGGTGGCCGTGAGCGCGGCCGCCGGGTCGGAGATCACCAATACGGCGACGGTGGAGGCGGCCGGCGACGTCGGTGCCGCCTCTGAGTTCGCCTCCGCGGACGGCGGCGTGGCCGCGGCCGCGCCGATCCCGGACGCGGGGGCCTCCGCCGGTCAGGCGCCCTGGCCGCTCGGAGCCCTGCTGCTCGTCATCGGCGGCCTGGGCATGGTGGCCGGGTCGCGCCGCCGCCACTGGCATCTGCCCCGGCGCGGACGCGCGGGGTGACCGTGAGCGGGTGATCCCGGTGGGGGAGAGGAGAGCCGGCCCGCCTCCTACCGCAGCGCGCGGGATATGACCGCGGCGGCCGCCGCGCAGAAGGCGTCGTTGTCCCAGTAGTTGTGAGCGCGCAGCCCGCCTCCGGTGCTGTCCCGCACGTTGTCGACCTGGACGTCGTTGACCGGCATGCCCGTCTCGGCTCCGGTGTTGGGATCGTGCACCAGGAACATGCCCGGCCCACCGCCCGTGGGGATGGTCTCCCCGCGCTTCCAGGTTGCGGGCGGGCCGAGCGGGTCGGCGACCGGGTCGAGCGGATCCCAGAAGTTCGTCCAGCCGCCGGTGATGAGACGCAGGTTGCCCGCGTCGTCTCCCCACTGCAGCAGGTCCGAGTACTTGCGGAGCGGGCTCCCCGCTGTGATCAGGGCCCGCACCGCCGGCGCTGACGGCGGTGAGATGGCGGAGATCAGGTCGAAGCCCATCACCGTCCCGTTGCCATGGCCGTTGATCACCGCGCCCTCGACGTCGGGGCGGGTGAGGATCCGGCTGACGGCGTCGCGGAGAAACATCCGCACCCGCTCGCGGTGCTCGTTGCTGGTGACGTAGGCGGCGACGTCATCCTCGACGGTGCGCAGCACCCCCGTCGATCCACCACTCGGAGCTCCTCCCGCAGGTGCGGTGGGCTGGGGGTCGTCCGGCCGGTGCAGCAGGCGATCGACGATCCCGCGGTGGTGCACGGCCTCGGTGCGCGGTTGCAGCTGGGGCCCGGCGCACCGGGGACGGCGGGATGCTCGCGGAGCGCCTCCAGGTCCGCGACCAGCATGTGCCCCAGCCCGCCGAGGGTCGCGTAGCTGTCCAGGGACGGCTTGGCGAGGACCGCGAGGTCGTGCAGGGCGGCGAGATCGCTCTGCTGGCTCTCGAGGCCGGAGTAGACGAGCGCGACGTGGGCCACCTGCTTGCCCGGTTCGGCGAGCGGCACGCCCGTGATGTCGACGGAGCCGGCGGGGGTCCAGCTGCCGAGGCGGCGGAGCCCGGGCTCGGTGGCATGGGTGAGCGGGGGGTAGTTGCTCTGCGCGTACACCGGGCCACGGCCACCGGCGGCGATCCGGGTGGGGTCGTCTCCCAGTAGGTCTTCGAGGTGGCGGCGAAGGCTCTCGTGGAGGGCGTCCGCGTAGCCGTCCGACGCCGCCAGCGAGCTGGGCGCCTGCTGGAATCCGATCCCGTGGATCGTGATCACGACGATCATGGCTGGCTCCTCCTCCGGGTGGTCTCGTTCCTCGTCCGTCGGGTGGGCGTCTCTACTCCCGGCTGCCGAGGGGGGTGGGGTGGTTGGGCTGGTAGAGGAGGACCTCGACACCGCCGGGCAGGACCAGGGTGACGGCGTGGCCAAACTGCCGGTCCTCAGGCTCCCCCCGCAGGGTCACCCCCCGGGCCCGGAGGTCCGCGATCGTCCCGTCCAGGTCGTCGCAGGTCAGGGAGATCTCGTGGCCCGGCTTCTCGGCGGGGTGGACACCGAGCTCCGACGGAGGGGTGGCGAAGATCAGCCAGCCGCCGCCGGCGTCGACGTGGGGCCAGCCGAACGCATCCCGGAGCGTCTCACGGAGGGCCTCCGCCTGCGGGGAGAAGAAGAGCAGGTGCACGCCGTTGATCGCCATGTCGTCCCCTTGAGCTATGCCCGGTAGACATGTCGACGTTGCCGTCGACCGCGCGCAGGTGCATCTCCAGGCATCCAGCGTCCTGCCGATCGCTGTCATCGGGTCGCTCGCACTGGGGCTCTCGGCGAGCTGCCGCACAGCTGGTGATCCTTCTCATCGATCGTAGCACGGAGCCGAACAAGGCTCCATCGCCCCGGCACCGGCGGTCAAACACTGGGTCGCGGGCGTTCGCGAGCCGGCCCCGTGACTCGTTGCCGCCGCCCGGTAGCCCGAGCCCGGCTGATCTAATCGGGGATGCTGCCCAAAGGGGACGCCTGAGCCGCGTCCGCCAGCGGCTGCGCGGCCGACGGTGGGCCCAGTGTTGACAGGCCCAACAGGATGAGGCCTCCGACGGTCAGGACGACGACCAGCACCTGCCATGCGACAGCGAGAGCGAGCAGCACAGCGAGAGTCGCCCCTCCCGCCATCCCCAGGAAGCGGCTGGTCGAGACCGCACCCTGGATTCGCCCGACCGTGTCGGGGGCCTGGCTCTGGATCAGCACCCCGCCTTCGACCTGGGCCAGGCTCGCCGCGGCGGTACTCGCGGCCAGGATGAGGATGTCGACGGCCGGAACGCCGGCGATGGCCACGAGCCCGGCGCCGGCGATCTCGGCCGCGATACCGGGCAGGATCACCCCCGGGCGTCGAAGGGGCCGCCAGAGAGCGAGCAGTGAGCCCCCGACACTCCCAAGACCGACGGACGCGTAGAGGAGCCCGGCGTCTGCCGAGCTGCCGAAGCGTTGGGAGGCGAGCGCCGGGAGCGCCGCCTGGAGGGCGATGATCGCGGCGGTTGCGGAGAAGGCGCCCACGAAGATGATGCGGAGGGTTCGCTCCCGGAGGACAGCCGCGAAGCCGCCGAAAGCGGCACCGCGGAGGCTTAGTTGCAGTGAGCTCCCTCTCGGCATCGCCGGGATCGATAGGAAGAGCACGGCGGCGACGGCGAAGGTGATGGCGTCGGACAGGACGAGTGGCACCGCGCCCAGGGACGGCAGGAGGAGTGCGCCGATGGCGGGGGAGACCAGCATCGCCCCCCCGATGAGGAGGATGTAGGTGAGGTTCAGGGTGTGGCGGCTAGGGCCGGTGGCGAGCCGAGCCATGACGGCTGCGGTCAATGGCTGCCATGAACCTCCGACCAATTGGGAGAGCCCGGCAAGCACGTAGACGGACCAGAGGGCACGGTCAGCCGCCAGTGGGACGGCCAGCGTTGCAGTGATCACTCCCTGCGTGAGTGCTGCTCCGAGAATGGCGAGACGGGGACTCACCAGATCGCCCAGCGGTCCCCCGAGCCATGCACCGAGCGGGCGGGGCGCAACCCGAACCAGAAAATACCCTGCAGTAGCCCCATAGCTGTGCGTGTCCTGGTACAGCACGACCGCGAGGGCAAACGTTGTCAGCCAATCACCGAAGGCAGACACGCCGACCCCGGCCAGGAAAGGAACAGCCACCGTGCGGCGCATCGGCGTAGTTTCCGCCTTTGGAGCCACACCCGCACGAGTGCCGGCAGACTGCGGCTGCCGACACTCATCAAGAGAGCCCGACCCCGCTATCTGAGGTCGGGTCGCCGGGAAACGGTAATTACCAGCTGTTGGTCAGAACCACGGTAAGTCCTCCAATCCCATCAATCGCAAGGCACCGCGTGCTTGCGAGCCACATTGTGACAGGAGCTCCGACGCTTGTGAAGATCGGGTCGCGCGATGGCGACGTTCCGGTTGCTGCTCCGCCAGGGCCAGGGCCATGGAGGGCGGTCGGGTGGAGGGTCGCTTGCCACGGCCGGTCCACGAGGAGGTGACACCACGCGTCGAAGCCGCCCCGCGGTCGTAGGCTTCCGCCATGCCCTCCAAGCGGAGCGCGGCAGCGGCCGGCCGCCCGAGTCGACTCCGGGGGTTCAGTCGTGTGCTCTGGGCGCTGCCCCCGTCGACGCCGAGCCCCCCCGTGCGGCTGGGCGTCCCCTTGGCGAGCTTTGTCGCCTTCACCTGGGTCGCTTCCGCGGTACTGGCGTTCACGGTCATGACCTGGTCCGAGCCCTGGATCGCCGCCGGCTTGGCGGGCCTGCTCGTGCTGGGCATGGCGGCGTATGCGGTTCCCAGCTTCGGGGGGGTCCAGGCCAGATGGGCGGCGTCGGGCTTCTTCCATCTGGCGTTCAGCTTCACCATCGGCCCCCCGGCGATTCTGACCATGGCGGTCGCCGAGTCGTTGGGCGTGGTGCCCCGTCGGAGACCTGGCGCCTTCAGGACGGCGGCCAACATCTCGAACCACTTCCTTGCGGACACGGCAGCTTGGGAAGCCTTCCATTTGGTGGCTGGAAACTCCCCACACGCCCTGATCCTTGCGCTCGCGGGGGTGGCGGGCGCCTTCAGCGAAGCCATCGTCAACCGTCTCGTCCTGATGACCGAGCTGGGCCTCGCGCACGAGCCCGCGTCGATCCGAGGTTGGCTGTTCAACCTCGCGCAATCGCTTCCCATGGTGGTTCCGTTCGGCATCACGGCCTCGGGTGCCACCGTCCTCTACCACGATGAGGGAACCTGGGGGATCGTCACCCTATTGCTGCCCCTGGCAATCGTCCAGTGGTCGATGGTCACGCTCGCGCGGCGAGCGCACGAGCAGGCTCTGGCGGATGAGGCCCAGCGCCGTGAACGTGAGGGTCTCCTTCGACGCGAGGCCCAGGCCCTCCGGCGCGCGGCGGACGCTTCGGAGGTGGAGCGCAAGAGGATCGCCGCCGACCTTCACGACAGCGTCATCCAGGACGTCACCGGCCTTCTGCTTCGCTCCAGCGCGATGCTGGGCCGCCTCTCCGACGGTGACGCCGATATCTGGTCGCGAGAGCGCGTCGAGGCCTTTCTCAACTACACCCGCGACCTGGCGGGAGGGGCCGTCCAGGAATTGAGGACGCTCATGATCGAGCTGGCGCCGCCGCTCCTCGACGAGGAGGGGCTTGCCTCAGCCCTGCGCCAGCTCCTCACCCGGCTCGACCGCGAGCAGATCTCCTGGGTTCTCGAATGCACCGAGGAGCCCCTGGACCAGCGGCACCAGAGGCTCGTCTACCGCGTGGTGCAGGAGGCGCTGCGCAATGTCGTCAAGCATGCCGAGTGCCACAGCGTCTGGGTGGTGGTGCAGCCACACGGCGGCAGGCTGGTGGCCTCGATCCGTGACGACGGCCGGGGGTTCTCCGCCGCGGAACGGGCCGACCGCCGCAAGAAGGGTCACGCCGGCCTCGGCCTGCTGGTTCAGACCGTTCACGACGGGGGCGGCCAGCTGACCATCACCTCGGTCCGTGGAAAGGGAACCACGCTCCGGTTGGTCATCCCGATGCTGCCGTCGCCGGCTCCGGACGAGGGCGAGGACGGGACCGGCGCTTCCCCGGGCCGGGATGCGACCTCGGCTGGCCACGGGCACGATGACGACGGGGACGCTGACGGTCAGTCCTCGGAGCCCGGTTCGTCGGTGACCGGGAGGTCCAGGGTCCACAAGCCCGCGGAGCGGACCCGGGTGACGTCCGTCTCCACCCCCTGACGGCCCGCCGGCATCACCGGCCGGTGGCCCTGGCGCTCGGGTCATCGCCAACACCCTCTCGAGGCCGAGGGCGCTCGGCGAACCGCTCGAGGTGAACGGCCGAGCACGTTCCGGTCGCTCTCGCGTCACACCTCAGCGGTAGAAGGTTCGCCGCCCGTACAATTCGCCCTGCCGAGGTAGGGGACGGCAGCGTATTAGAGGTTGCGCTCATGGGCAGCAGCGGCAAGATCCGGCTTCTCATCGTCGACGACCATCCGGTCGTGCGCCAGGGGTTGGCCGACATCTTCGACCGGACCGAGGACATCCAGGTGGTCGGGCTGGCGGCGGATGGCGTCGAGGCCGTCACCATGAGCCTCAAGCACGAGCCCGACATCGTCCTCATGGATCTCTCCATGCCCAACATGGACGGCATGGACGCCACCCGGTTCCTCCTCAAGTCGTGCCCCGACACCCGGGTGCTGATGCTGACCTCCTTCTCCGGCAAGGAGCGGGTGAAGGAGGCGCTCCGCTCCGGCGCGGTCGGCTACCTGCTCAAGGACACCCCGACCGAGGAGCTGATCGCCGGGGTCCGCAACGCCGTCAAGCACGGTCGGCGCTTCCGCGACATCGACTGACCCGCCTTCGGGATGGCCCTCGGGGGGCGGGCTCTTCGACATCCGGGGCGCGGCTTCCTCGCCTTCAGTGACCAGCCATGCAAAGGGTCCGCCGAGCGCCTGATCATCCCCGCGTACACTCCATGACGCGATGAGCAGGCGATCGGCTCGGGGACCTGTGATCCCCCCACGGACCCACGACGTGGGGGCTGGGGGATGGGCGGGTGCGGGCGCGCTGCTCGGATTCGGGGGCACGCTCGTGGCGCTCTTTCTGCCCTTCGCGCACCTGACCTGCGCGTACTGCCCGGACATCACGTCGACCCACCGTGCCGCGGGCGACCTCCTGAGTGGCCTGGATGGATGGAGGCTCCTCATCCTGGTGATCGCGGGGGTGGTGACCTCGGGCTCCTTCCTCCTGCTCGCGCTCTCCCGCCGGCAGACCGCCCTCGGCTCGGTCGTCCTCGCGCTGGCGGCGGCGGCCCTCGTGGTCGTCGATGCAGCCAATGCCACCACCCGCGTGCTCGGCTGGTCCAGCGCGGGTTTGAGGGTCGCCTACGGTCCGGGCTTCTACGTGGCACTCCTGGGGGTGAGCGCCGCCTGCGTGTTCGCCCTCCTCATGGTGGCGGCACGGCGCGTTCCCACGGGCTGACCCGTGCGCGCCCCCGTCGCGCCGGAGTCCGCCCTCCGTGTGATGCGCCGGCCAGCGGCTACACTCCACCACGCCATGAGCGAGTTGTCGGTCCGAGCCAAGGAGGTCGCAGCCCGTGTAGCCGAGCTACAGGGCCACCTTTGACCTGGATTTCCGACGTTCCCGCGTGGTCACCCTGGAGGCCCAGGTCGCCGATCCCGCCCTCTGGGACGACCCCCGCCGCGCCGCTGGCCTGACCCAGGAGCTCTCCCACATCCGAGAGGAGCTCTCCGGCTGGGAGGCGCTCACCCGGCGGGCGGCCGACGCCCGTGACCTGGCCGATCTGATGGGGGAGGAGGCCGGGAGCGACGAGCCGAGCGGCGACCCCGCCATGGCCGTCGAGCTCACCGCCGAGCTGGACGAGATCGAGAAGGAGCTGGGCGTCCGTGAGGTCGATCTCCTCTACAGCGACCCCTACACCGACAATCCCGCCCTCCTCTCGGTCAAGAGTGGGGCGGGGGGGACGGACAGCCAGGATTGGGCCGAGATGCTGCTCCGGATGTACCTCCGATGGGGGGAGCGCCACCGGATGGCGGTCGAATTCATCGAGGAGGCCGAGGGCGAGGAGGCGGGCATCAAGTCGGCGACCATCCGGGTGGAGGGCCGCCGCGCCTTTGGACTGCTCAAGTCGGAACGGGGCGTCCATCGCCTGGTCCGGCTCAGCCCCTTCGACTCGGCCCACCGCCGCCACACCAGCTTTGTCCTGGTGGAGGTGACCCCGGAGGTCGACGACGATGTCAGCGTCGAGATCGACCCCAAGGACGTCCGCGAGGACGTCTACCGCTCCAGCGGCGCGGGCGGCCAGCACGTCAACAAGA
>PLAK01000183.1 GCA_003134115.1 Candidatus Changshengia sp. | reverse complement strand
GCCGGGGGCGGTTCGGTCGCCTGGGTGAGCGCCCAGGGGGCCGCATGGACCGATCTCCCCGACCGCCACGAGGGTGGCTCGCCCAACGTGGTCGGAGCGTTTGCACTGGCGGCCGCCTGCAGGGCGCTGGCGCGGATCGGCATGGGAGCCGTCAGTGCGGAGGAGGCCCGCCTGGGCGACCTGCTCCGCGAGCGGCTGGCCCGCATCCCGGGGGTGGTGACCTACCAGACCTGGCCGGGGCATCCCGAGCGGGTCGGGATCGCCGCCTTCAGTGTGGATGGCCGCGATCACGCCGAGGTCGCGACCATCCTGAGCGCCGAGTACGGGATCGGGGTGCGCAATGGCTCGTTCTGCGCTCACCCCCTGCTCTCCCATCTCGCCGGTGGGGTGGAGGGATGGCGGCCGGGCTGCGGCAAGGACGTCCCCGGAGCCATCCGCGCCAGCCTCGGCCTGGGCAGCCGGGACGAGGACGTCGATCGGCTCGGCGAGGCGCTTCTCGAGATCACGACCCGGGGGCCACGCTGGAAGTACCGCAGGCTCGCCGATGGCGGGGTGGTGCCCGATCCCGACGACCGGCGGCTGCCCGCCTTTCTCACGCCGGCGGCTCCGGCGTCTGAGCACGAGGGGGCGGAGCGGCTGGTCAGCGCCGCCGCGGGGGCTGGGTGAGCGCTCTTCGCGGGGGCTCCTCCGCGGGTCGGCCGGCTCCCCTGCCGGGTGGGGGCGTCACCGGACACGTGTATCATCAGTGGACGATGAGCGCGCAGCCCGGACGCCGATACCTGCCCACGCGGCGGCTGTACCTCGATTTCGGTGCGCGCAACACCTGCTCCTGTATCTGAGCCTGGACCGGCCCCGGTGGGGCCATTCCAGGCTTGATGAACCCTGGTCCCGATGCCACGCCGATGACGGCGTGCATCCCACCGTTCAGCAGGAGCAGAGATGGACTCGTTGACGATCACCGACGGCGGCAGTGTGGGCGCGGCAGCTCACGATCCTGCCGGTGGGCCGCGGCGTGCGCGCCGTGACCTGGGGGTCGCGGTCAGCGAGCGGCCGGACGTGACCGACTCGACCGACCGCGATCGCGAGCTGGTCCGCGACCGGCTCGAGCATCGCCGGACGCAGGGGGCGCGGCTGCCCTCGCGGCGGCGGGTCGAGACCTTCGTCGACTCCGCGGTGGGTCTGCTCTTCCCGCAGCACTCCGCCGACGGGAGCGCGACCGAGGAGCAGCTCCTCGCCAGGATCTCTCTCCTCCGCGCCGAGCTCGGCAGCATGCTGCACACGGTGCTGCCCCGGCAGCGCTCCGCAGAGGTCGCCGGCCTGCTCATCCACGCACTTCCGGTCATCTCTGAGCGGCTGCGCGGCGACGCGGCGGCCATCGTCGCCGGCGATCCCGCCGCGGAGTCGCTCGACGAGGTGGTGGCCGCCTACCCGGGATTCCTCGCCATCGCGGTGCACCGCATCGCTCACGAGCTGCACCGGCTCGGCGTGCCCACNNTCGTCATCGGCGAGACCGCGATCATCGGCGACGAGGTCAAGCTCTACCAGGGCGTGACCCTCGGCGCGCTGAGTGTCAGCAAGTCCGCCGCCGGCTCCAAGCGCCACCCCACCATCGAGGACAGCGTGGTCCTCTACGCCAATGCCACCGTCCTCGGTGGCGACACCGTCGTCGGCCACGACAGCGTGATCGGCGGCAACGTCTGGCTCACCACCAGTGTGCCACCTCGCTCCTTCGTGTACCACACCAGCCAGATCCGGGTGCGGAGCGTCCTGGACGCTCTCGGCAACTCGGACTACTCGATCTGAAAAGAGGAATCTTCACCATGCCGTACGACAGCATTCTCGAGACCATCGGCAAGACGCCGCACGTGCGGATCAACAAGCTCTTTGACCCCCGGGTCACGGTCTGGGCCAAGCAGGAGAGGGTCAACCCGGGCGGCAGCATCAAGGACCGCATCGCTCTCGGGATGATCGAGGACGCCGAGAAGGCGGGCACCATCGGCCCCGGCTCGGTGCTGATCGAGCCCACCTCCGGGAACACCGGCATCGGCCTCGCCCTGGTCGCCGCGGTCAAGGGATACCGCCTGATCCTCGTGATGCCCGAATCCTTCTCCATCGAGCGCCGCCGCCTGATGAAGGCGTATGGGGCCGAGCTCGACCTGACGCCTCGTGAGCTGGGGATGAAGGGTGCCATCGCGCGCGCCAACGAGCTGCAGAAGGAGACTCCGAAGTCCTGGATCCCGATGCAGTTCGAGAACCCGTCCAACGTCGAGGCCCACCGGCGGACCACCGCCGAGGAGATCTTCGCCGACTTCCCCGACGGGCTCGACTACATCATCACCGGGGTCGGCACCGGCGGCCACATCACCGCCGTCGCCGACGTGCTCAAGAAGCGCTGGCCGCAGCTCAAGGTCTACGCGGTCGAGCCGACCCTCTCCCCGGTGCTCTCGGGTGGCACCCACTCGCCGCACACCATCCAGGGCATCGGCGCCGGCTTCATCCCCGGGGTGATGCGTCTGGACCTCATCGACGGCGTGATCCAGGTCGACCCCAAGGACGCCGCCGAGTACGCCCGCCGCGCGGCCCGGGAGGAGGGCATCCTCCTCGGGGTCTCGTCGGGTGCCTCGCTGGCGGCCGTCGCCCAGAAGCTTCCCGAGTTCAAGGATGGGGCGAAGGTGCTCACCTTCACCTACGACACCGGCGAGCGCTACCTCTCCGTCGAGGGGCTCTTCCCGGCCTGATCCGGCCGCTGTGGGTCGATCCCCCGGTGCGGGGGGTCGGCCCATGCGCCGGGCGCGCTCGGGTCAGGCCTCCGCCGGCTGCAGCCGCTCGCGGCAACCGGTCTCGTCCATGATCGCCCGCAGCTCGCCCATCGCCCTCTCCGAGGGGTAGAGGCTGCCCACGCCCAGCTCGTCGCGCATCTCGTCGAGGTGCTCGACCAGGTTCCACCAACGATCACCCCAGGCGTCGGCGATGGCGTCGAGAAGCTGGTGCGGCCACCCGCCCAGACCGGTCGCGTAGAACTGCTCCGTCCACGCGGTGAACAGCGCCACGTGCCTGAGCCCGTACCCCGACTCGACCTGCAAGCCGCGGATGATCTGGTTGATGACCGCCACCGAGTTTCCCCGCGGACAGCGGCTCTGGCAGGTGTAGCAATAGCAGCAGAGCCACACCGAGTCGTCCTCGAGCAGGGTGGGATCTCCGAGCAGGGCGCGGCGCGAGATCTCGCGTGGCGAGAAGTCGCCGAAGCGGGCGGCGGGGCATCCCGAGGTGCAGATGCCGCACTGCAGGCAGGAGAGCAGCCCGGCGGCGTGATGCTGCATGCGCGGGTCGCTCAGGATGCGGGCGAGCAGCCCGGAGTCGTCGCCCGCCGGCGAGGCGAAGGCGTTGGCCGCCAGCGCCGCGTACGGGTTCGCGAGCTGGTCGAGCTCCGCCCGCTCGGGAAGCCCGATCACACCGGCACGCTCGGAGCTGCCGCCACCGCGCTCCCGCCCACCGCCGCCACGCTGACCCGCTCGCGGGCGCCGATGCGCTCCAGGAGCGGCTCCAGATCCTGCGAGTGCGCCTCGACGCCACAGACCCTGTCGGGGTCCGCCCCGAGCGCCAGCGCCAGCAGCTGCTGCACGTGGAGGTGGACAAACGGATAGTCCTCGCCGGCCGTCTGAGAGATCACGTCGTGGAAGCGGTCGAATTGGATGTGGCAGTTGGGACACATGTGGACGCAGACGTCCACGCCCCGCTCGGCGAGGCGCCGGAGCTTCTCCCGGGTCACCGCCATCGACATCCCCGGGTTGACGAACCGCTGGCGGAATCCGGCCCCGCAGTGGGTCCCCTTCTCCGGGTAGTACCCCGTCTTCTCGACACCCGTCGGTTCGAGGAGATCCTCGGGCAGCATCAGGTCCTCGCCGTCGCCGAGGACCTCGTCGGGGAACACCTTGCAGTAATGGCAGGCCGGGTGGGTGGCCACCTTGAGCCCCGAGAGGCGCCGCTTGACCAGCCCACGGATGGAGGGGTGGCGGCTCCAGAGAATCTCGAGCACGTGGTGGTGCCGGACCTCCGAGGCGACCGCGTCGTCGTACTCGCGACCAACCTTCCTGAGGACGTCATTGGTCCGGCGGCGCTGGGCGGGCTCCTCCAGGACGTCGCGGGCCTTCTTGTTGATGGCGTAGCACGTCGAGCAGAGGTAGGCCTGGATCGGGTGGCCCGCCTCCACCGCCACGCAGGCGTTGCGCGCCGCCACCGCGACGGTGGTGGGGAAGGAGACGACGTCCGTGTAGTAGCCGAGGCCGGTGCAGCAGGTCTGGTCCGGGTTGACGATGTACTCGACCCCCAGCTGCTCGAAGAGCCACTTGGTGGCGGCTTCGACCCCGGGGTACTGGGTCGAGACGAGGCAGCTCCGGAAGAGCTCCACGCGGCCGGTGATGGGGGCGATGTCAGGTGTGGTGGTCGGCACGGTCCGATCACTTTAGGGGAACGGAAACGTGGGTGGCAACTCGCTGGGCCGAAGGTCACAGGCGGGAGCGGGGACGGCGACCCCAGCGGTCTACCCACCGGGCAAAGGGAAGCGGCGGAGCGCCGGACCAGCCCGGCGCCCCGCCGCATGAGCGAAGGCCTCTACAACGAAGCTCTTCCTAGAACTTGGACAGGCTCGCGATGAATGTCGGACCGACCGAGCCGAGGCCGGTCATGCTGTCGTAGCCGGCGCCGGTCGAGAGGGTGACGTCCCGCGAGGCGCAGTTGCCGGTGCCGTCGCAGTAGGTCTCGAGACCCTCGTACTGGATGACACGGAGGCTGACGATGTAGCCGGTCGAGGCGTCCACGGTGTTGGCGTAGTCGACCCGGGCCACCGCGGCTGAGTCCGGGCTGGATGGCGCCACGATGTCCTTGAAGGCGGTCGGGTACTCGGTGTACGCCTTGTACAGCACCGGGTTGAGGAATCCGAGCGACACGTGCGCAGCCTGGTCGGCGTCGGCGACGACCCCGGCGAGGAGCGGCGACGCGAGGCTGGTGCCGCCCTCCTTGAACTGCGCGTAGTAGGTGCCGTTGGGGAAGACCTGGGTCAGCCCGATCAGCATCCCGGTCTGGGCGTCGGCGTCCATCGAGATGTCGGGCACCACGCGGAGCGGAGTCGGTCCGAAGAGCGACTCGTTCTTCAGGGCGAGCGCCGAGGGCACCACCGCGGCCTGGTAGGAGGGCTCGAGGTAGTAGTAGCTCGTCCCGCCGCCGCCGCCGGAGTTGAAGGCCAGCGTGCCCAACGGGGATGTGGCCGACCCGCAGTTGGTGGCACTCGCCGGCTCGCAGAGGATCTGCTTGCCCGCGGACCAGCCGTACTCGGCCGTCCGGGCGCCCGTGCTCCCGACTTCCAACGTCGTGCCGCCGACGGCGGTGACGAAGGGGCTGGACGGCGGGTAGTCCGGAGCGGTCAGGCCGAAGTCGTTGAAGTTGTCACCGGCGTCGCCCGACGAGAAGAGGACGCTGACGCCGGTCCCGCCCGCGAGCAGGAAGGTGTCGTCGTATGCGGTCTTGGTGGCCGCGTCGTCGAGCAGGTCGCCGACGTCATCACCCCACGAGTCGGTGACCACGGATGCCCCGCTGGTGATGGCGGTGTTGACCGCGCTCAGCAGGCTGTTGTCGAAGCAGTCCTGAGCGCCGACGAAGACGATGTCCGCCTTCGGCGCCATGCTGTGAACCGCCTCGACGTCCAGGGCCTGCTCTGCATACCAGCCGCTCCCGTCGCATTCCGTCTGGTCGTCGACCGTCGCGGGTGCGTCGTTGATGAACTGGGACGAGGAGAGCGGAATGCTCGGGTCGTTCAGCGCGAAGTAATGGTGGGCGTCGCTGAACAGGGTGGGCGAATCGTAGGAGTCGACGACGGCGACCGCGACCCCGGCCCCGGTGGCGCCTCCGGACAGCCCGTAGGCGCTGCGCAGCTGCGACGGCGTGTAGCCGCAGATGTCGTACGCGAGTGGGCTGGTGTACGGCGCATAGAGGGACGACTTGTCAGCGGTGTCGGTCTTCTGACCGAAGGACGAGGAGCACGGCTGCGGGTTGCGGAAACCCGCCGGGGGCGCCGGCTCCTGGGCGGTGGTGGCGATCGACTGGTTGACGCCCTCGACCGCTGCCACCACGCCGCTCAGAGACGAGGGGATGGACAGCGTGCTGCTGGCGAGCTGCACCTGCTGCCCGTTGACCTGGTAGTAGCCGAGGGTGGTGCCGAAGGCGCTCTCCACCTGGCCGACGCTGCCCGAGGCGGGGATGAAGAGGTGGTCGGCCGGGACGGCGCCGACACTGAAGCCCTGGCTGGACAGCCAGGACTGGGCCGCGGCGACCGCTGACGCGCTCGGGGAGTATTGAGCCTCCCACTGGGCGTCGGTCAGATACTGGTGAAACTGGGCGGATCCGGGTGTGGAGACCGCCGCCTCCAGCGCCTGCGCCCCCGCCGCGTCCTGGAGCGTGAGGACGAGGTCAAAGCTGACCCGGCTCGCTGCCGGGACCGCGCCCTCGGGCGTTGAATGCTGTATGGCGGGTGACAGCGACCCCGCCAGATCGGCGCGTCCCGATGATCCGGACGCCAGGGCGGTCGCGCTGGTGCCGACCGCGAGGGCCGACACCCCGAGGCTCACGGCCGCCAGTCCTGCCCACTTGGGAGCAAACCTCATGATCCTCCTCCAAGGCGCGCGGACGCGCCAAAACTTCCGCGTGCGACGCGTGGTTGCATGCGTGTTCCCCCTGGGAATGACGATTTGGGCTCTCTGCCGACAATGATGGCGCGCCGTACCCCGCGGGTAAAGGACTCACGACCCCCAGGAGTCACGACTCCGCCGCCTTGAATGGAGGTTTGGTACAAGTGCTGCAATTGACCCCAGGGTCGTTCCCTTCCCGCGAGCCGCTTGCCTCGCCATCTCCGGTTCGCTGAACGTCACCATTGGGGCCCAGGCCCCGTATCAGTACGTGATGGCCTTCGCAGCGGCGCTTGGGAGGACCGCGGACCAGTCCGTGGACGAGACCGCCGACTTCGAGGCGCGGCTCCAGCCCCTCTACCAGGAGGCGGTCCGATTGGCCTACGGCATGCTGCGCAACAGTGCCCTGGCCGAGGACGCCGCCCAGGAGGCGGCGCTGCGCGCCTGGAGGAGCCGTCGCAACCTGCGCGAGGGCAGCGACCTCCGGCCGTGGTTCCTCGCCATCGTCGCCAACTGCTGCCGGGACGTCTGGCGCAGCTCCTGGTGGCGGCTGGGCGGTACCCCCGCCGCCGACGCTCCCGAAGCTGCCGCACCCGCCGCCGGCGAGCAGCGCGAGGCCATCTATGACCTGCGCGACGCCCTCCGCCGGCTGGGCCATCGCGACCGGCTGATCATCGTGCTCCGCTACTACCTCGACCTCTCCCATGAGGACGTCGCCGCGATCACCGGGATGCAGGTGACGGCCGTCCGGGCGCGGGCCTCGCGGGCCCTGCATCGCCTCCGGCTCGACCTCGCCACGGAGGAGGACCTCTGATGGACCGGCTGACCCCTGACGCCCTCCGGGCCCGGGTGCGGGCCGCGATCGGCGAACCCGAGCTCACCGGCCAGGGCTTTGACCTCGCCGCGGGACGAGCCCGGCGCCAGCGCTGGTGGGCTCTCGGGCTCGGGACCGCGCCCGCCCCGGTGCGGGCCGCCTCGATGGTGGCCCTGGCCGTGGGCGTGGCGGCCGTCCTCACCATCGGGACGGTGATCCACCTGGAAGGTCTCCCCAAACCGGCGGGGCCGTCGAATGGCCCCGCCGGCCTCTCCCAGACCCACTCGCCCTCGGCCTCCGCGGTGACGGTCCCCCCCGGACCGGCGGTGGACGGGTTCATCCCCGAGGACGTGACCGCGGTCAGCGCCGGCCAGTGGTGGGTCCTCGGCTCGGACAGCGCCGGGTGCTCGGGCGCGGACTGCACCCGGATCCTGCACACGCAGGACGCCGGCCAGACCTTCACCTCCATCCCCACCCCGCCCGCGGTCGTGACCGGCCTGCGCTTCGTCAACTCCGAGGACGGCTGGGCGATCGGCGGCACCACGGTGTGGTCGACTCACGACGGGGGCGCGAGGTGGAACGGCACCGCCATCGGCGGGACCGTTGCGGAGCTGGAGACCTCCGGGGACTATGTCTACGCGATCGTCGACGACCCCGACGCGATGGTGACCTGGTCGTTGGACCGCAGCCCCATCACCGCCGACAGCTGGCAGGTGGTCACGAGCTCCGGGGTTGAGCTCGCGAACCTCAATGTGCATGGCGGTGACGTCTGGCTGTCCCTGGGCCAGGGGCCGAATTTCAACCTGCTGTGGGCCTTCACGGATGGCGGGGAGCATCCCACCGAGACGACGTTCTGCAACGGAGCGGCGGGCGTCCCCAGCCTCGCGGCGAGCCCTGGGCACATCTGGGCCCTCTGCTCGACGGGGTCGTCCGAGGACGTGTGGCTCTCCACCGACGG
>PLAK01000076.1 GCA_003134115.1 Candidatus Changshengia sp. | reverse complement strand
GCGCCCCACCCCGTAGGGCGGCGAGCCCGGCGGCAGCCAGTGCGACCACGGCTAGGAAGAGGGCGCAGGCGCCAAACCCGCTGACGAGCGCGGAGGGGTGCACCAGGCCGGCGGCGGCCAGGCTCAGGATCAGGGCGGCGAACGCCTGGCCCATGGCGGTGCCCATCCCACGGGTCATGTTGAGGACCCCGCTCGCCACCCCCGCCTGCCGGCGGGGCGCCGCCCCCATGATGGCCGCGCTGTTGGCGGGGGTGAAGATGCCGAGCCCGGCCCCCAGACCGGCGAGCGGGAGGAGGAGGAGCGCGCCGGCCGGGTGGAGGAGGGCAAGGATCGCCAGGCCCGCCGCCGCGAGCAGCATCCCCGCGACGGTCGGCACCCGCGCGCCGAGGTGGTCTGCGGCGCGGCCGGCGAAGGGCGCGACCATCCCGAAGGCGACCGGCATGATGCTCAGCTCGAGGCCGGTGATCGCGGGGCTCAGCTGCTGCGGCCCGTCTTCCAGGTAGAAGGCGACGGCATAGAGCGCCCCGAACATCACCAGGTAGGAGAGCAGGCCGCTCGCGATGCCGGCGGAGAAGGCGACCCGCCGGAAGAGGCGGAGGTCGAGCATCGGGGCCGGTGCCCGCCATTCCCGGAGCAGGAAGAGGCCGCCCAGGATGGCGCAGCCGGCGAGCAGGAGGGCGACCTCCGCGGACACCCCGCCGTGGCCATCGGCGAGGGAGGTGATGGCCAGCAGGAGAGCCGAGACCGCCGGTACGAAGAGACCCAGCCCGATCCAGTCGAAAGCGGTTCGCCGCTGGAGGTGGCGGCTGCGCGGGATCAGGAACCAGGCCAGCAGGCAGGCGACCACCCCCACCGGTACGTTCACAAAGAAGATCAGCTGCCATCCGCCGAGCGCGATCAGCAGGCCTCCCACGGTGGGGCCGAAGGCCAGGCCCAGGGCCTGGGCCGTCCCCTGGATGCCAATGGCCCGTCCAAGCCTCTCTGGCGGCATCGCCAGGGCGATGATGGCGACGCTGTTGGCCTGGAGCATCGCCGCCCCCACCGCCTGGAGCACGCGGAAGCCGTCCAGGAAGCCGAGGCTGGGAGCCAGGCCACAGAGGGCCGAGCCGGCGATGAAGACCATGAACCCGTACGTGTAGAGGAGCTTGTGCCCGATCATGTCGGCGACCCGGCCCACCGCGGTGACCAGAGCCACCAGCACCAGAAGGTAGGTGAGCCCCACCCACGTCACTGCTCCCAGCCCGACATGGAAGGCCGTGTGCAGCGTGGGGTAGGCGACGGTCACGATGCTGGCGTCGAGCTGGCCCATGAAGGCGCCGATGCAGACGGTTCCCACCGCCAGCCAGGGGGCGTCGGGGCGGGCGCGGATGCTCGCCGGGCGGGCGGGCTCCACCAGGAAGCGACGCCACCCCGTGGGGGGCGGTGCCAGCTCGTCCGCGGCGGGCGCGGGTAGGGGATGCTGGGGGAGGGTGACGCCCGCACGGGCGGCGGAGATGTGCTCCGACCACCCCGCCGCGCCCGCGTCCAGCTCGGCGGAGTCACCGGCGGGGGAGGGGTGCGGGTGGAGCTCGTCCATCGCCCTCGATGATCGCATCCGCGGGAAGTATCCTGTGGGGCGTCAACTCCTGAGGATCAAGACAGAGATGAGCCCCTCGCCGCAAGAGCCTTCCGCGTCCCAGTTGATCGACGCCATCGTGGAAGGGTCGGGCGATTGGCGCGGCAACACGCTGGCTCAGCTGCGCGCCTCGATCAGGAGGGCAGACCCTCTCGTGGTCGAAGAGGTGAAGTGGAAGAAGCCCAGCAATCCCATGGGAGTTCCCGTGTGGTCTCACGACGGGATCGTCTGTGTGGGAGATGTGCTCAAGAACGCCGTGAGGCTGACATTCCCCAAGGGCGCGGGGATGAAGGATCCGAACAAGCTGTTCAACGCGAGACTGGACAGCAAGACAGTTCGTGCCATCGACTCGTGCGAGGGCCAGAGCGTTGATGAGGCTGCGTTGGCAGCTCTCGTTCTCGAAGGGGTGCGCTTGAACTCGTCGCCTCGACCACGCGCTCCAGCGCGTAGCGCAGATCGATGACGGCTCGGTGTTCCCCAGCTTCTATCAGTGCGACAGACCACGATTCTGGCCATTCACCCTGGCGGCGCTCGTCAAGCCCGACCTCTGGATCACCCTCCGGCGGGAGTGGCGCCGGGGTGCGCCGGCGGTGCTGGTGACGGTAGCGGCCAGCCGGCACAGCGCGTCACCGTGCCTCCCTGGTCGACGAGCCGGCTCGGCAGTCCCCGAGCACTGAGCCAGACGGGCGCGTCGACGCCGCGAACGATCGCAGCCGTGGAGGCCGTGTTGGCATCCACGCACGAGGCTGCGACCACGGTCACGGTGCGCCACGGGCCCACGGAAGGCATCCCGTTGCGGGGGTCGATGATGTGGTGGAGGGACGCCGTGCCCCGAGTCCAGCGCCTCACCGTGGTGCTCGAGGTGGCGACCCCCCCTGATTGAATCAGGATGGTCTCCGCGTCGGGATCGACGGCCGCTGCGCTGTCCTCGGCGACCTGGACATGCCACCCACCCCAAGGGGGCGGGCCCGCCGTGCCGATGTCCCCACCGAGGCTGACCAGGATGCCGCATCCCGCCTCGCGGGCGGCGGCCTCCGCCGCCATGTCGGCGGCGAGGGCCTTGGCTGTGGAGCCGAGATCGATCTCGACGTCCTCGGGGACAAAGACCAGACCTCGCCACAGATCAAGGTGAATCCTCTCCCATCCCGGCACCGGCCCTGGGGTCAGCGTGACCGGATTCGCACAGCGTGGGACGGAATCGAAGTCGGTGTCGTACCCGGCTGCCCGGAGCGCCGCCCCGACCGTGGGATCCACCAGGCCGTCGGTGAGCCGGGCGGCGCGCAGCGCAGTCCGGAGAGCCCGGGCAAGCAGCCCGGAGACGTGCACCTCACGGCCACGCTGCCGATGCACCGCACTCAGCTCGCTGTCCTCGCGGAACCGGCTGCAGCTCTGGTCGATGGCGGCGACGACGCGGTCGGCGGCAGCCTTGGCCGAGGCCAGTCGATCCGGCCTTGCCGAGGCCACCTCCATCGAGGTGCCCATGACCGTATCGCGAGCGATCGCCATCTCGATCATCTCGACCTTCCGTCCGCAGCAAGGCGGATCGCGAGCAGCGGACAGGCGGCGACGGCTCGGCGCGCGTGATCGAGAAGGTGGTCAGGCACCCGTTCCGAGCTCACGATCGGGTAGCCCCAATCGTCGAGCCGGATCATCTCCGGAAGCAGCTCGGCGCAGTACCCACGACCGTCGCACCTGATCCGATCGATCCCCAACGAGACGCGGGACGTCCCGACGCGGGCCACTCCTCGAGCCCCGTCCCAAGGGCGCGCGGACGGCTCGGACATCAGGCCACTCCGGCGGTGAGCGGTCTGGCGGCCGCGCAACCGCGACGCGCGAGGTGATGCGCGAAGTCATCGGCGAACACCCCCAGGGCCGAGCGGACCAGCCCCGCCCCACCGTCGGGATGACGGCACGCGCCGCGCCCGGGGAGCTCCGCGCTCCAGCGATCGAGCCGGGCCAGGTCGTCCGGGCGAGAACGCCCCACGGCGATCCGCCGCAGGGTCTCGGCGATCGCTCCCAGACCGAAGACGCAGGGTCCGCACTGCCCGGCACTCTGACCTGCCAGGTAGCTCACGATCCGAGCGGTCTCGGCGACTCCGCAGCGGTCAGCCGGGAGAGGTGCCACCACCCCGCAGCCGAGCGCGTGGCCGGTGCCCCGCAGGCGCTCGGGGTGGAGGGGAAGGTCCCAGGCCTCGTCGGCGGCGACCCAGCCGCCGAAGTACCCGCCGAGCAGGAGCGCCTGGACGGACCCCGGATGGCCGCCGGCTCTCTCGACCACCTCGGCGACGGGGGTCCCGAGCGGGGTCTCGACAACGCCGGGACGGGCGACGGCTCCGGTCACGGTCACCAGCAGGGTGCCCGAGGAGCGGTACCAGGCGCCGCCGCGGCGGGCGATGAGCGCCGCGGCGGCCAGACTCTCGACGTTCTGGACCAGGGTCGGCCGTCCCCCGACGCCGGCTTCGAAGGGGCGAGGCGGGACACTCATGGGGAGGGCGACGCCCCGGTTGACGAACTGAACGGCCGCGGTCTCCTCCCCGGATACGTAGGCGACGGGCGCGCGGGAGATCCGGATGCGGGCGCGCTCCGTGGCGGGGCGCTCAGCAAGGGCATGGAGCATCGCATCGGCCGCCGCGGAGTGTTCGCGCCCGATGTAGAGAACGATCTGCTCGGCCCCGACGGCGCCCGCGGCCAGGACGGCACCGTCGAGGACGAGGTGGGGCCGGGCCTGCATCAGCAGACGGTCCTTGAAGCTGAGCGGCTCGCCCTCGGCCCCGTTCGCGATCAGCGCGCGAGGGCCCTGGCGCCCGGCCACCGACCGCCACTTCCGTCCCACCGGGAAGCCGGCTCCGCCTCTGCCCCGAAGGTCGCTCTGATCCAGCGCGTCGATCAGCTCCGGGCCCGAGAGCAGGCTGGGTCCGAGTCGTGCCAGGTGACGGGCGGCAGGCTCGGCTCCCTCGCGGAGGTCGGGACCATCCAGAAGGGGGGTGAGGCTCATCGGTCGCTCCCTGCCATCAGGCGCGCTGACCTCAGCTGAGCCAGCGGGTCCGGCGGTGCCGCGGCCAGACGCCAGGCGAGACAGGCGAGCACGGCACCGCCGCAGACCATCGTGATCCCCAGCAGCCAGGCGGAGTGGCCGTCGGTCCCAGTGCCCACCGCGTGGAACACGGCCAGCGGCCAGCACGCGTAGGCGAGCCAGTGAACTGCCCGCCAAAGCCGGGCGCCGATCACGCGTCGCGCCAGGCTGGTCAACCCGATCGCGAGCCCGAGCTCGAAGCTCAGCGTGCCGAGCCCCAGCCATACGGTGCGGTACGAGGAACCGAAGGGCACGATGGCCGCCACGATGCCAAGGCTGGTGAAGGGATCGACGACCGCCGTGACGATGTGGAGACCGAGGAAGAAGAGCGCTACGAGGGCCAGGTCCTGATGGACCGCCGCGGTGAGAAAGCCGGGCCACCCCTCGCCTCTGACCCGGAGCCGGGTCAGCAGCCCGAGGCAGACGACGGCGCTCAGCAGCACCAGGCTGATCACGCCGGCGCCTCGGGTCGTGTACCAGAGCCATTGGGAAGTCATGCCCACCAGCCTAGGCGGGTCACCTTGCGGAACCTTGACGTCAGCTTTCCGTCAGGCTCCGCCCCTAGTCTCGGCCCATGGACACGATGATCAAACGCGACTCCCCCGGGTTTCGCGGCCCGAGCCGGGCATGACGCGCGGCCGCGCGGAGCGAGACCGCGCTCTCGAGCTCCGCGCTCACATTCGCAACCTCTCCATCGGGCTCGCCGCCGCCGGCACCGCCGTCTTCGCCGCCGTGGCCGCCACGACCCTGCCCGGGCACGCCGCCACCGGCAGCCAGCTTCAGCCGCCGAATCAGCTTCCCATCGCGGGCCAGAGTGTCGGCAGTGTGGTGACCGGCGGCTCGGCGGCCGCGAGCGTCACCGGCAGCACCACTTCCAGCAGCGCCTTGCAGCCGCCCAGCCAGCTTCCCAGCCTCGGCCAGGGTGGCGGCGTGGTCACGGGAGGCTCCTGACGTGTCGTCCTCCGATCGGCCCATGGGCGAGCGCGTTGCGCATTCGCTCGAGGCGGTGTTCGATCGCCTGCCCCCCACGGTCCGGCGCTGGCTGCGCCTCTTCAAGGTGGACCCGGGAGCGCGGCAGGTCCCCCCGGCTCCGGTTCGCTGGCTGATCGCGCTCATTGTTGCCAACGTGGGATCCCTGATAGCGGATGCGATCCTGGTTGCCATGGGGAAGTGGATCTTCCCCTCCACGCAGAGCTTCGCGCACTTCCAGTTCTCGGACTACGCCAAGCTCACCATCGTCGGCGTGACCATCGCCTGCATCGCGTGGCCGGTGGTGACCTGGATCTCGTCCCAGCCGCGCTGGCTGTTCCTGCGGCTCGCCGTGCTCGTGACCCTCGTGCTGTGGCTGCCCGACCTGTGGATACTGGGTCACGGCGAACCGGTCCGCGGCGTTGGGGTTCTCATGCTGATGCACCTGGCCATCGCCCTCATCACCTATCCCGCGCTGGTGCACCTGGCCCCGGTCGGCTCCCCGGGCAGGCGGTCGGCTCTCGCGTCTGAGCCGGAGTGAGCCCACCCCCGCCGACGCTTCCGCTCAGAGCGCAGCAGGGGGGCCCGGCGTCGTGGCGGCGAGCTCGGCGGGGCCGGAGCTCGCCCCCCTCCCCAGAGGCCAGACCACCGCGAAGCGCGCACCTCCGCCCGCAAGATTGGTGACGCGCCAGCGCCCCTGGGTGGCCCGCACGATCGAGTCGGCGATGGCCAGACCCAATCCGGCACCCTCGCCGGTCGAGGTGCCCCGATGGAACCGGTGGAAGAGCAGGGGGAGCTCGGCCTCCGGGATCCCCTCGCCGTCGTCACTCACAGAGAACTCCGCTCGCCCCTCCTCGATGGCGCGCGCCTCCACTCGCACCGCGGTGCGAGCGTGGCGGCAGGCGTTGTCCACCAGGACTCCGACCAGGCGGTCGAGCCACTCGGCCGGCAGGGAGACCAGCAGGACGCTCTCCGGGGCGAGCGCGGTCACCGTGAGGGACCGCGTCGCCATCACCGAGGCGAAGCGCTCCTCCGCCAACCGAGCGGCGGTGCCCAGGTCGATCAACTCTGCACTCGGCGATCCGGGCTCAGAGTCGACGCGGGCGAGCCAGAGCAGATCCTCAACGATCCGGCGCATGCGGCCGATCTCGCCATTGATCCGGCGCAGAGCGGGGCGGAGATCGCGGTCATCGCCGGACAGGGCCAGGCTGGTCTCCGCCTGCATCACGGTGAGCGGGGTGCGCAGCTCGTGCGATGCATCGGCGGTGAAGGCAAGCTGACGCTGGCGCATGCGCTCCAGCGGGCCACCGACGCGGCTACCCACGGCCAGGGCGCCGGCGAAGACGAGCACGAGGAGGAGGGGGCCCACCACCAGCTCGGCCAGCACCAGGTCCCCCATCTGCTGCCCGGCCGGGGTGAGGCTCACCCCGACCACGAAACCGCCGGTGCCAATCCGCTTCCCCAGGAGCCGAAACGAGTTGCCCGCGACGTCGGCGGTGATCGGCGCCGTCGCCACGCAGAGACCCGAGCGGAGGGCGGGGGCGGTGCCGACCGGCTGGCACCGGCCATCCGCTTGGATCACCCAGGCGAGGAGGGGTTCATCGAAGTCGTGGTCCGGGTCGATCATGGCCAGCGAGGCGGTGGGCTGGGCGGTGGCTTGCGCCATCCACTGGCTCAGGCGCCCGTCGATCGCGGCGGTGAGGTTGTGAGAGACGAGGACGTCGGTCGCGGTGAGCACCCCGCAGAGTCCGACGGCCACCAGGGCGGTGGCAAGGGCCGCGGTCCGCAGCGCCCGCCGACGCAGGTGGCTGCGAGCCGGCGCGCTCATCCGCCGACCAGCCGGTACCCGGTGCCGCGGACCGCAACGATGACGACGCCCGCATCACCGCCGAGCTTGGCGCGGAGGCGGGCCATGTGCGCCTCCATGGCGTTCCAGCTCGCTTCGGCGTCCGGCCAGACCTGCTCGGCGATGCTCTGCCGGGTCACCACCGCTCCAGCCCGGCGCAGCAGCAGCTCCAGGATGGCGTACTCGCGCGGGGTCAGAGCGACGAGGCGCGTTCCACTGTGGACCTCGCGCGTCGCCGGGTCCAGCTCCAGACCGGCCACCCGCAGGGTCGGACCTGCAGGCGCACCGCCCCGCCGGAGCAGGGCCCGGAGCCGGGCGAGAAGCTCCTCGAAGTCGAACGGCTTGACCAGGTAGTCGTCGGCGCCCGCGTCCAGGCCGCGCACCCGATCCTGGGCGGTGTCCCTGGCGGTGAGCATCAGGATTGGCAGGCGAAGCCCCCGGCGCCGTGCCTCGGTGATCACCTCGGCTCCGTCCATGCCTGGCATCCGCCAGTCCACCACCGCGGCGGCGAACTCGCCCACCCTNNCCGTCAGCTTCCCGTCAGCCGGTCGGCTCAGCATCGCCGTCATGCCCCAGGCCTCCACGTCGACAGCCCTGTCGCGCGCCGCCGGCAGGCCGGTCTCGGCTGCCACCCGGCGCTCGCTGCGCGTTCCCCGCAGCTGGGGACTGCGCCCGGGCGACGTGATCCTGGCGGTCGGCGGCAATGCCGCCCTGATCGTCGTTCTGTGGGCTCGCCACGGGCAGTTTCCCCATCTGACCGACCCGGCCGCGGTGCTGATCGCGGTGGGTCAGCTCACCGCCCTGCTGGGCACCTACTCCGCGCTCGTCCAGGTGGTGCTGATGTCTCGAAGCCCCTGGCTCGACGGCCTCTTCGGGATCGACCGGATCGCGGGCTGGCACCGCTGGTTGGGCTTCGCCACCGTCGACCTGATCGTCGCTCACGTCGTCTTCACCACCGCCGGCTACGCGCTCGCCGATGGCCGCTCCCTCACCGCTCAGACCTGGACCTTCCTGACCACCTACCCCTACATGCTGATGGCCTACGTCGGCGCGGCCCTCTTCATCCTCATCGCAGTCCTCTCGGTGCGGGCGGCGCGCCGGCGACTCTCCCACGAGAGCTGGCATTTCGTCCACCTTCTCGTCTACCTCGCGATCGTGCTCAGCTTCGCCCACCAGCTGTCGGCCGGAACCGACTTCGTCCACGATCCCGTGGCGCTCGCCTACTGGGTGTCGCTGTACGCGGTCGCGGCCATCCTGCTGATCGCCTTCCGCGTCGTTGCTCCGGCGATGATGGACCGGCGCCACCAGCTGCGCGTGCAGAGTGTCGTCGAGGAGGCGCAGGACGTCATCTCGATCTACATCCACGGTCGGGACCTTGGCGAGCTCCCGGTGCGCGCCGGCCAGTTCTTCAAGTTTCGCTTCCTCACCCGCGGTCTGTGGTGGCAGGTCCACCCGTTCTCCCTGTCGGCGGCCCCCAACGGCGAGTACCTCCGCATCACCGTGAAGGAGGTGGGCGATTTCACGCGCTCCCTGCACCGTCTGTCACCCGGGACACGGGTCGTCCTGAACGGCCCGTACGGCATCTTCACCGCGGTGCGGCGGCGGCGGCCCCGCTCCCTGCTCATCGCCGGCGGCATCGGCGTCACCCCGCTGCGGGCGCTGATCGAGGAGATGCCCCAGCGCAAGAACTCGATCACCCTGCTGTACCGCGCCAGATCCTGGGACGAGGTTGTCTTCAAGACCGAGCTCGACCAGCTGGTGGCGGCACGCGGCGGGGTCGTCCACTATGTGGTCGGCCGCCGCGGGCGAGAGGTCAGCTCCCACCCGCTCGCCCCCCGCTTCCTGCTCGCCGCCGCCCCCGACCTGCGTGACCGCGACGTCTTCATCTGCGGTCCGCGCGAGATGGTCGAGGCCGTCATGAGCAGCCTGCGCGCGCTCAGGGTCCCCGCCGGGCAGGTCCACGTCGAGCGCTTCGCGTTTCTGAGTTGAGGATCCAACCATGCCCGTTCGCGCCCTGGTCACGACATTCGCCGCGGTAGCCGGCG
The DNA here is from genome assembly GCA_003134115.1 of Candidatus Changshengia sp. Lineage (GTDB taxonomy): Bacteria > Chloroflexota > Dormibacteria > Aeolococcales > Aeolococcaceae > Changshengia. The sequence goes on along the minus strand of PLAK01000076.1, from coordinate 6,870 downwards.
TGGCCCTCGCCCTCAGCTTCCGCACTCCACCACCCAGCTCGCTGGGGATCGCGGCCGCCCCACCTCCGGTCAGCTCGTCCGCGGGGTCTGGAGCCACGCCGACGTCGACGCCCTCGGGCGCCCCGCCGTCGGGCGGTGGGTCCCCGGCCCCCACCGCCGCGCCGGTGGCGACCGGTCTCAAGAACGGAACCTTCACGGGCCAGGGGGTCACCAACTTCTTCGGTCCCGTTCAGGTGCAGCTCGTGGTATCCGGGGGCCGGATCACGGACGTGAAGGCGATCCAGTCACCGAATGACAATCCGCAGTCCGCGTACATCGCCTCGGTGGCCATGCCCTACCTGCGCCAGGAGGTCCTGCAGGCGCAGAGCGCTCAGATCAACATCCTGACCGGGGCGACCTACGACAGCCAGAGCTACACGCAATCGGTGCAGTCGGCCCTCGACATGGCCCGTGCCTGAGCAGCTCGAGCCCATCGAATCGAGCTCGACGAGGGCGGCGGCCGAGGCTCGCATTCAGTCTTGGACGCGTCCGTTTGCCGAGCTGGTGACCGGCCCGCAATCGTGGGGGCGCCGCGCCGCCGCCGTTGTCGAGGCCAATGCGCGGCTCACCGCCACCACCGGGATCGCGCTCCTAGCCCTGCTCGCCGTCGAGGGGGCAACGCTGCTCTCGATCCGACGCCTCCTTCCGGTCCACCTGGCTGTGGGGCTGATGCTGATCCCCCCGGTGCTGCTCAAGCTCGCCAGCACGGGGCGGCGCTTCGTCGGTTACTACCTGGGCGACGCCCGCTATCGAGCGGCGGGACCGCCGCCGATCCTGCTTCGCCTGATCGGGCCGTTGGTGGTGCTCTCCACCGTGGGGCTTCTGGGTACCGGCGTCGAGCTGTGGCTCTTCGGTACCCGCTTCGGGGACATCTGGCTCACCGCGCACAGGGCGACCTTCGTGCTCTGGTTTGGCCTCATGGCGATCCATGTGGTGGGACACCTCGAGCAAGCCCCCACCCTGGTGCTCCGCGACGCCGTCGAGCGGCCGGCGCTCCCGGGTCGAGCAGGCCGCCGAGCGTGGGTCATCGCCGCCTTGGTGATGGGGGCCGCGCTGGCGGCGAGCACCCTCGCATGGCAGTCCCCGTTCGTGGTCCCACCGGGGCACTGAGCGCTGGACGTGGAGCCGATGACAGCGCAGCCCCGTGCTGACCCGGCGTTCGAGTGCCTGGTGCAAGCGGCTGCATCGGAAGCGCAGATCCGCCCCCACCGTCAGGGCAGCGTCAGCAGCACCGGTTAGCGTGTGAGGCACGAAGGATATCGCCGGCGGCTTCCGCCGGCACCAGGAGGAAACGGTCATGTGGCCACGTTGGAACCCTCGCCCGATGGTTGTCCACGGCTTCTCCGCGCTGCCGGCCGCGGTGGTCTCCGGACCTCAGGTCGCCGGCACTGCGCCCTTCATCCGCGTCCGGGACGCCGTCTCCGCGGCGACCCGAGGGAGGTCCGCCGTATCGGACGTGACCGCGGCCCAGCTGCTCTGGGTCCACCGGCACTCGGTCGCCGCCGGCGCCGTCAGTCCTCGCGGGCGACCCCCGCCCGCCCATCAGGCCCCCTCCGAGGCCTCCCCGGTGTGGCGCCAACGCTACCCGGGGGTCGGGGCCTCGCGGTCGCGTGAGTGCATCACGGGCGCGTGCGCCGCTTCCGGCGCGACGTCGCCCGTTTCCAGGTTGACCAGGTGGCCGATGACGATGATCTGGCCGACGCAGAAGAAGAACGTGAGCAGCAGGGGGAGGGCGAGGAGGAGGGCGACACTGCCGTTGCTCGAGGTTGACCGGAGGTAGATGGGGAAGATCAGCGTCAGCGCCTCCAGGAGAGCGCCGGCGCAGAAGGCGCCGCGCAGCACGTGGATGGGCCGCTGACGGCGATTCGGGACGAGGACGTAGACGACGGTGAAGAGCATGGTGGCCAGCACCGTGCCGGCGACGAACTGGACCAGGTAGAGGGCGATGCGGGGACCGCCCGTGGCGGTGACGATGCCGGGCAGGCTCACCAGTGAGGTGGGAAGGCGCGTGGCGGGGACCGAGAGGAGCGCGGAGGACACCAGCACCGGGATCAGGAGCAGGCAGAAGACGACGGTCATGCCCACGGCCCTCGCCCGCCGCCGAAGGAACCTGCGCGGTTCGACCCCGGAGAGGCTGCTGAGGCCGCAGTCCACGCAGCTGAAGAGCGACGACCCGCTCCAGAGCAGGCCGGCGAAGCTGAGCAGGCCGAGCAGCCAGAACTTGCCGCGGATGCTGTCGAAGACGGTGAGGACCCGGTCCGGCCGGGCGTGGAAGAGAGTTGCCATCTCCCGGGCCAGGTAGAGCTCGAAACTCTGGGCGTTGAAGAGCAGCGCCACCGCGGTGGCGAGGACGAGCAGGATGGGGATGAAGGCGAAGAGGGCGTTCCACGCCATGTTGGTCGCCCAGTGGCCGGCGTTGGCGTCGGCATACCGGCGGACCACCCTCACCACCAGCGATCGCCGCAGGCGTGGGAGGCTCGGTACGTTGCGGCTGAAGTGCATGGACAGGCGCCCCCTGTCGGGCGCGGCACTGCCGGCTTGCTGATCGGCCACGTCGGTGACGACCTTCCCGTCTCTCAGATCCGGGCTTGGAGGGGCCTCACCGCCCGCGGGAGAGTGCTTCACGGCGTCGCCAGTGAGGGTAGCGAAGATGCGGCTCGGCCCGCTCTAGCGGCCCGACAGCCCCCCGGCCTGTGCGACCCGGTACATGACCACGCCGTGAGCCGGCACTGTCGCCGTGATCACCGCCGCCGTCTCGGTCACCGCCCCGGTCCAGAGGTTGCTCAGCGTGTACGCAGCGGCCGGCCGCATCCCCACCCGGGTGGTGGTCGTCGAGATGGTCGCCCGGGTGCTCGTCTGGTTGAAGAGCACCACGGCGCGGTCCCCGTTGGCGAGCAGCTTGGTGAGCACCCAGTGGCCGCGGCCGCTCGCCACCGGATATCCCTGCCTGGCCAGCTTGTCCTGGTCGACGGCGATGACCGCTCGGTTGGTGAGGATTCCGCGCGTCACTGACGACATCGTGGTCAGATTGTTGCCCGCGATCAGCGGTGCCGCCAGCTCCGCCCACAGGCTGAACTGGGTCCGGGAGTCGGTCGCGGTCATCGCGCCGTTGCCGACCTCGAGCATGTCCGGATCGTTCCAGCCGCCACGGCCGGCGTAGTGATAGTCGCGAACATCTCGGATGAAGTGGGCCACCATGCTGGCGTAGTTGGCCCGGATGTCGGGGGTGGTGCGCCAGACGTTGGCGACCGGCGCGGCCCAGGTCCAGGCCGCGGTGCTGACCGCCGTGTCGTTGACGTCATAGAGGATNNTCTTGTAGGGGACGTAGCACCAGTCGAGCTTGATGTAGTCCACGCCCCAGGAGGCGAAGGTGGCGGCGTCCTGGCGATAGTGGCCGTAGCTGCCGGCGCTGCTCCCCGCGCAGTTTCTGGTGCCGGCGCTGGCGTAGATCCCGAACTTGAGGCCGAGCGAATGCACGTAGTCGACCACATGTTGGATCCCGCCCGGGAAGAGCCTGAGATTTGCCTGCAGCTGGCCCTGGGCACCCCGCGCCGGCAGGTTCCAGCCGCCGTCGAGGTTGACATATGTGTAGCCGGCGGCCTTCAAGCCGCTCGTGACCATGGCGCGCGCCGCCGCCTCGACGATCGCCGCGGTCACCTTGCGGCCGAAGTGGTTGTAACCATTCCACCCCATCGGAGGGGTCAGGGCCAGGCCATTGGGGATGAGCGCCTTGGACTGACTCGAGAGCAACTGAGCGACCGCGGGTCGTGGCGCACGGAGCGATGCTGCGAGCGCCGTCCCCCGGGTGGCGGCCGCTCCCCGGACCGGTGCGGACGACGGCACCGTCGCCCGTGCCGGGGAGATGCCCGCGCTGACTCCCCCGCCGAGCACCGAGACGGCGCACCCCGCGAGCACCACGCCGGCAAGAAGCTTCCTGGCCACCCCTCGCGTGTACATGCCACCTCTCCGGCTGACGACGTCCGATCGACTCAGGAGCCGTCGGTGGGTACCATCGCCGGCGCTGGTCGCGGGCCCGCCAACCTGGTTCTCAATGATGCCAGAGCCAGGGTGGGGGTGATAGCCACCAACGTTGGTGATCTCGGTTGCAGACACCCGGGGCTCTTCCATGGACGGCCGTCATCCTCCGATCANNCTCTCAAGCAATTATGGTAGCCTCAGGGCATGGACCCCAGCCGAGCGGACGTCGAGCGCATGGTGGTCGCCCTCTTCACCGTCAACGCCGGGCTGGACCGGGCCCGGCGTGAGAGGCCGGGGGCGGGCAGGTTGTCCGTTCTCCAGGCCCTCACGAGCCCCGAGGGCCGCCGGCCGTCCGATATCGCCCACACCCTGCAGGTCAGCCCCTCCCTGGTCACCCGGCACGTGCAGGAGCTGGAGGGGGACGGCCTGGTGGCGGTGACACGCGATCCTGCCGACCATCGGTCGTGCCTGGTCTCCCTCACCGCCCGGGGGTACGCGGAGATGCGCCGGCTCCAGGAGGTCGGCGTGGCTCGCTTCGCATCCTTCGTCGCCGGCTGGGACTCCGCTGACGTCACGCACCTCACCCGCCTCCTCGAGAGGCTGGAGTTCGACAAGCACGCCACCGCGGAGCATGAGCGCAGGCGCACCGGGCGTCCCCGGTGGGCTCAGGGTTCAGCTCCCGACCGCGAACGGGGGCCGGCCGATGCGGATCCCGGGAAGGTGGGGAAATCGGGGTGAGCGTGGCCCCCGACCGTTTCGCCCCGGAGACGCGACGATCGTCGGCTCTCACCTGGGGGATCGTCGGTGTGCTGGCACAGGTGGTCTTCGCCGCCGGTTGGGTCATCGCCGAGACCTGGCAGGGGCCGAGGTACAGCCCCGTGGCGGACACGATCAGCGACCTCCAGGCCGCGACCGCTCCACACGTCTGGTTCCCGGTCCTCTGCTTCGCGCTGGGAGGCCTCGGCACCTTCAGCTTCGCCGTCTTCGGGTTGCGTCCTGCGCTGGCGGGTGTGAGCTCGCCTGCAGCCTGGAAGATCGGTCTCTCCGGCCTCGCCGTGGGCAACTCCTTCCCCCTGATCCCCTGTCAGCTCTCGGCCCATGCATGCACCGCGACCAGCCAGCTGCTGAGCGCCGGCGGTCTGACCGACGCGCTCCTCAGCGGGGTGGCCCTCTGGGTGCTGGCGATCACCCCGTGGCCGCTGGGACGGCGCGTGACCTCGCTGCCCGGCTGGGGGGGTCTGAAGCCGATCCTGCTGGTCGCGGGCGTCGTGACGCCGGCTCTCTACGGCCTCCTTGCCATCGCACTCTTCGCGGGGGTCTGGCAGGGCCTCGCGGAGCGGGGTCTCGTGGTCGTCTGCCAGCTGTGGATCTGCCTGCTCGCCGGCAACCTCATCAGGGTGTCGATCGCTGGGCGGACGGCTGCTCCCGCCCCCCTGGCGCAGTCCGGACCCGCGTGATAGAAACGCAGGAGCATCTCGTCACGGGTGAGAGCCCCCGTGACGGACGGAGCACGCGTGAGTGGAGGGCATGGCGCCATGGGCGTCTTCTTTGAGCGACAGGCTGATCCGGCCATCACCCAGCTGCTGCGGACCGCCCTGACGGCGGCGCCCCCGGTCGACGCCGAGCAGGGCAGGACCATGTCCGTGCAGATGGCGGGCCAGCTCCAGCCGGTGGTCAACGCGGTGAGCAAGGCCCTGGCGGCCACGCCCCCGTCGCCGGCGGCCGCGGACGCTCAGGCCAGCAGCAGTGCCGCCGACCTCACCAACCAGCTCCTCGGCGGAGCCACCTTCAACACCGGGCGGTTCCTGGTCGCGCTCGGCATCTTCCTGCTGCTCCTGGCCGGCGGGATCACCACGGACGCCCTGAAGCTGACCAATTCGTACACCACCCTCTTTGCGCTCTCGACGACCATCTTCGGCGTCATCGTCGGCTTCCTGGGAGGGGAGAAGAGCTGACTGAGGGGACCCCTCAGTCGCGCCGGACCACCTTGTGGGCGGCCGCCTGCTGGAGCGGGCGAATCACGATCTCGTCGAGGTTGACGTGGGCCGGCCGGGTGATCGCGAACGCGACGACGTCCGCCACGTCCGCGGCCGTGAGCGCGGTCACGCCCTGGTACACGCCCGCCGCCCGGGCCGCGTCGCCCTCGAAGCGGTTGAGGGAGAAGTCGGTCTCGACCATCCCCGGGGAGATCTCGGTCACTCGGATCGGGCGCCCCGCCAGCTCCAGGCGCAGCGTCTGGCTGATGGCGTGGACCCCATGCTTGGCACTGGTGTAGCCGCTCCCGCCCTCGTACACCTCGAGACCGGCGGTGGAGGAGACGTTCACGATGTGGCCGCGCCCGGAGGCCTCCAGCGCGGGCAGCAGGGCACGGGTCATCTGCATGAGGCCGAGCACGTTGACCTCCCACATCCAGCGCCAGGTGTCGCTGCGGGCCGCGGCCAGCGGGTCCAGGCCCCGGGCGCCGCCGGCGTTGTTGACCAGCACCTCCAGCCGGTCGATCCCGGCGCAGAAAGCGGCCACGCTGCTCTCATCGCTGACGTCCAGCGGCCGCGCCTCGGCACCGAGCCGGTCCGCCACCTCCCGGAGCCGGTCCTGACGGCGGGCCCCGAGGATCAGATCAAAGCCCGCCTCCGCCAGCCGGCTCGCGACCGCCTCGCCGATGCCGGCACTCGCTCCGGTGACCACGGCGAGCGGACGCCGGGCCACCTCGGCCGGCGCGGCAGCGCTCTGCTCGTTCACGGCGCTCCCTCCTGGTCTCTCCCCTGCTGGGCGGTGCCGCGATTCTGTGCCGCCGGGGGTCAGGCATGCATCCGCCCGTACTCGGCGGCGATGCTGCGGGCGACCGGGTGACGC
>PLAK01000050.1 GCA_003134115.1 Candidatus Changshengia sp. | reverse complement strand
CCTTCCGCACCGAGCGGATCTCCCGGTCGATCTGCCGGGAGGTGGCGGAGTTCTCCTTTGTCCATGCGGGGAGGACCCGCGCTCGGGTCTTCGGCGGGCCCAAGTACACGGTCTCGCCGGTGTACGAGGGGCTGCTCAAGGAGGAGATGGACGCCGCAGCCGGGCGTCACCCGGAGGTGGAGTACGAGCCCCAGCTCATCGACGCCACCTACGCGCTGCTCCTCAACCAGGGCGGCGATTCCCTGGTCATCCCCACGCTGAACCGTGACGGAGATTGCATGAGCGACCTGGTGCTCGGCCTCTTCGGGTCGATCGCCGGCGCCGAGTCGGTGCTGATCGGCTTCACCGGCGACTCCCTGACCCCGAGCGTCGTGATGGCGGAGGCGCCTCACGGCACCGCCCCGGCCCTGCGGGGCAAGAACCTCGCCAACCCGATGGCGATGATCCTGGCCTGCGCGTCGGTGCTCGGCCTGATGCCCGGGGACCAGGTCCGGACCGTCTCCCGCGCCATCTACGAGGCCGTCTTCGAGACGGTGCGGCACGGCACCCGGACCGCCGACCTCGGTGGGCACACCCTCACCGACCAGTTCACCGACGCCGTCATCGACGCGGTGAGGGGCAAGCTCGAGGTCTGGGGCACGCTGGGAGTGGGACCCTCTCCCGCGCTGCCACCCACCAGGGCTCGATCCTAGCTGCCGGCCTCTCGCTGCCGGGATCCTGACCGGCCCGGCCCGTGGGCGCTCTCCATCCTGATTGCGTGAAACTGGCAGTCCACGTTGCGTGCAATTGGCAGTCAGAGCTGCGGAATCCTGGTAGTGAGACGGCACGACTCCCCGAGGGTGGTCCGGCTGGAGGCACACGCCTCAGACCCGGAAGACCCGGCGCACCTCGGCGATCCCCTCGCCCAGCCGGTCGATCTCCTCGTGGGTGTTGTAGAGGTAGACCGACGCACGGGCGGTCGCCGGCACGTCCAGCTCCCGCATCAGCGGCTGGCAGCAGTGGTGCCCCGCCCTGACCGCGATCCCGAGCCGGTCGAGGATGGTGCCGGTGTCGTGAGGGTGGACGTCGGCGACGTTGAAGCTGACCGCGCCCCCGTGGATGGCGAGGTCGCGGGGGCCGTACACGGTGGCCCCCGACTCGTCGAGGACGTCGATCATGTGGCGGACCAATCCCTGCTCGTGGGCATGGATGCGCTCGATCCCCACCTCGTCCAGGTAGTCGCAGGCGGCGGCCAGGCCGACCGCCGAGGCGACGTCGGGAGTCCCCGCCTCGAACTTGTGAGGGACGGTGTTCCATGTGGAGCGCTCCAGCTCGACCTTGGCGATCATGCTGCCGCCGCCCAGGAAGGGGGGCATCCGCTCCAGCAGCTCGGGCCGGGCCCAGAGCGCGCCGCTCCCCATCGGGCCGCACATCTTGTGGCCGGAGAAGGCGAGGAAGTCCACCCCCAGCTCGCTCACCGAGACCCGCATGTGGGGCACCGACTGGGCGGCGTCGAGGCAGACCAGCACGCCGCGGCGGTGGGCCTCCGCGGTGATCGCCGCGATCTCGTTGACGGTGCCCAGCACGTTGGACTGGTGGGTGAGGCTGAGCAGCCGGGTGGGCGGGGCGAGAAGCTCGTCGAGGTTGGAGAGGTCGAGGCGGCCGTCGTCGGTCAGGCCGATGAAGGCGAGCTGGAGGCCGGCACGCTCGGCGGCGAGCTGCCAGGGGACCAGGTTGCTGTGGTGCTCCATCAGGGTGAGCACCAACCGGTCGGCAGGTTGGAGCAGCTCGCGGGCGTAGGAGCCGGCGACCAGGTTCAGCGCCTCGGTGGTGTTGCGGAGAAAGACCAGGCCCTGCGGGTCGGCGTCGATGAAGCCGGCCACCCGCACCCGCGACGCCTCGAAACGGTCGGTCGCCTCGTTGCCGAGCTGGTGGACGCCGCGGTGGACGTTGGCGTTGCTGCGCCGGTAGTAGCGGTCGACCGCGTCCATGACCTGAATCGGCTTCTGGGAGGTGGCCGCGGAATCCAGGTAGGTGAGCGGCCTCCCGCCCACCTCGCGGTCGAGGATCGGGAAGTCGGCGCGGATCCGCTCCAGGTCCAGGGAGAGGTCGGTGGCGGGGTCGATGGGGGTGGCCATGGATTCAGCCGCTGAGGGCAACTCTGATCATGCCGTCGGTGACCTCCACCCGGTGGACTCGCACCGGCTCCACCGCGGGCAGGGTGATGGGGTCACCGGTGCGCAGGTCAAAGGCAGAGCCGTGCAGCGGGCACTCGATGGCGCAGCGCTCCAGGTCCAGGTCGCCCTCGGAGAGCGAGGCCTCCTGGTGGGTGCAGGTGTCGTCGACGCAGTGCAGCCGCCCCTCGACGTTGAAGATCGCGATGGGCACCTCGTCGATCTCGACTCGCGCCGCGTGGCCCGGAGGGATGTCCGCCGCGCGGGCCACGCTGACCCACTGGTCCGCGATCACGGCGCCGCCTCGATGGCCTCGAGCCCGCCCCCATCTCCGATCTCGGCGTCGAGCAGCGAGAGCAGCCACTCCCGCGTGGTCTCGAGGGGGACGCGGTCGAGGACGTCGGAGAAGTAACCGCGGACCACCAGCCTGTCGGCCTCGTCCGCGGGAATGCCACGCGCCATCAGGTAGAAGCGCTCCTCGTCATCCACGTGTCCCACCGTCGTCCCGTGCCCGCAGCGGACGTCGTTGGCCTTGATCTCCAGCCGCGGCACACCGCTGGCGCTGGCCCCCTGGCTGAGCAGGAGGTTGCGGTTGACCACGTAGCCGTCCGCGTGGATGGCGCCGGGTTCGACGTCGATCAGGCCCCCGTAGACGCTCTGGGCCTGGTCGCGCGCGGCCACCTTGAGGAGCAGGTTGCTCCGGGTGTCGGGCCCCCGGTGGAGCTGGAGGGACTGGTGGTCGATGTGCTGGTGGGCGTCCGCGAAGCAGACCGCGAAGACGTCGGCCTCGGCGCCGCGGCCCTCCAGGATCACGTCCCAGTAGGCCTTCTGCAGCCGCGCGCCAAGGGTCGCGCCAAACAGCCGGTAATGGGCGCTCGCACCGCAGTTGGCCCGGCGGGTCGAGAAGTGCCAGGTCTCGTACGGGAGCTGCTGCACGGGGATGTCGTCGACGCGGGCGTCCTCTCCGAGCTGGAATGCGGTGACCGCCACCGAGAGCCGGGGGGTGGGATCAGGCAGGCCCACCAGGTCCTCGACCACGGTGAGCGAGGCGTGGTCGTCGACCACCACCAGGGTGGCGGGGAAGGACGCCTGCTCGCCCCCCGCGGCCAGATGTCCGATCCAGACCGGGGCCACCGCCTGCATCCCGGCGGGGACGTGGATGAAGACGCCGCCCTGCCAGAGCGCGTTCCACATGGCCACGAAGTACGACTCGCCGATGCCGATCCCGGAGAGACCGCGCTGGACCAGGTCGGGGTGGCGGACCGCCGCCTCCTCCAGGGAGGAGACGATCACCCCCTGGGCGAGCAGCGATTCGGCGTGTTCGACGGTCACGGTTCCGTCGGGGCCGCAGACGACCAGCGCCGCTCCGGGGAGGGCCGCGGCCTGGCGGCTCTGGGCCAGCTCCACCAGCTCGCGCGTCGGAGCCGCGGCGGGGACGAAGCGGTCGAGGTGGAGCTTGGCGATGTCGGTGCGCCGCCAGTCCTCGTCGCGTGACGAGGACGGCGCCGGCATCGCCGAGAAGGCGTCCCAGGCTGCCGTCCTGCGGTCGGCGAGCCACGCCGGGCTGACGGCCACCCTGGCGTCGAGCGTCTCCCGGCAGACGACCCCGGTCGCGGTGGCTGCCTCCGTCATGCCGGCCGTCGGAAGGCGACGATGGGGCACAACGTCTTCGGGGGGACCGCAGTCCGACGCCTCTGGCGTCGGCTGCTCGTGCTCGGCGGCATTGCGCTGCCGCCTGCGCAAGCCCCCACTACGACGACGTGCCCCATCGTCGCTGACCCGATTCTCGCCAGCGTCACCCGATGGAACCCTCCATGGAGAGCGCCAGCAGCCGGTTGAGCTCCACCGCGTACTCCATCGGCAGCTCCTTGACGAAGGGCTCGAAGAAGCCGTTGACGATGAGCGCGGTCGCCTGCACCTCGTCGATGCCACGGGACTGGAGGTAGAAGATCTGATCCTCGCCCACCTTGGACACGGTGGCCTCGTGGCCGAAGGTGACGTCCGGGTTCTCGATGTCCATGTAGGGGTAGGTGTCGCTGCGGGACTCCTCGTCGAGGAGGAGCGCGTCGCAGCGGACGTTGGCCTTCACGTTGGTCGCCTTGGGCAGGACCCGGATGTGGCCCCGGTAGGAGGTCCGCCCCGTCCCCTTGGAGATGGAGCGGCTGACCACGTTGCTCGTCGTGTTGGGGGCCACGTGGATGCACTTGCTGCCCGCGTCCTGATGCTGGCCGCTGCCGGCGAAGGCGGCGGAGAGGACCTCCCCGTGGGCCCGCTCGCCCATCAGGTAGATCGACGGGTACTTCATCGTGATCTTCGAGCCCAGGTTGCCGTCGATCCACTCGATGGTCGCGTCCTCCTTGGCGATGGCCCGCTTGGTGACCAGGTTGTAGACGTTGTCCGACCAGTTCTGGATGGTGGTGTAGCGGACGTGGGCGCCCTTCTCGGCGATGATCTCGACCACCGCGGCGTGCAGCGAGTCGTTGGAGTAGGTGGGGGCGGTGCAGCCCTCGATGTAGTGGACGTAGGAGCCCTCGTCGGCGATGATCAG
>PLAK01000098.1 GCA_003134115.1 Candidatus Changshengia sp. | reverse complement strand
GAGGACGTGGATCTGGTCGGGGTGGAGGCCGCCGGCCGCGGCATCGAGACGGGTGAGCACGCGGCGTCGCTCGAGGCGGGCAGACCGGGGGTCCTCCATGGCGCCTACAGCTACCTCCTCCAGGACGCCAATGGACAGGTGCGCGAGACCCATTCGATCTCGGCGGGGCTCAACTACCCCGGGGTGGGTCCCGAGCATGCCGCTCTCCGCGACGCCGAGCGCGCGCGCTACGTGACCTGCACCGATGGCGAGGCGCTGCGCTCCTTTCACCGCCTCTGCCGGCTGGAGGGGATCATCCCCGCGCTGGAGTCCAGTCACGCCCTGGCCGTCGCCGAACGGCTGGCTCGGGAGCTGGGCCCCGATCACCGCGTGCTGGTCTGCCTGAGCGGCCGCGGCGACAAGGACATCGACACCGTCAGGGCCGTGAGCGGCACTCCGGAGGGGGACTCGTGACCGCGGCCAGCGCGGGGAGGTTCGAGGCCGCCTTCGCGGCGCGGGGTGCAGGCGATCGGCCCGGGATCATCCCCTACGTCACCGCCGGCTTCCCGGGCCCCGGCGACACTCCACTGCTCCTTCTCGCCTGCCAGCGGGCGGGCAGCCTGGCCGCCGAGGTGGGCATCCCCTTCAGCGACCCGCTGGCGGACGGTCCGACCATCCAGAGCGCCGGCTGGCGGGCCCTGGCCCAGGGGATGACGCCGGCTCGCGCCATCTCGCAGGTGGCGCAGGCGCGGGATGCCGGCCTGACCATCCCGGTGGCGGCGATGACCTACATCAACCCGGTGCTCGCCATGGGTGTCGAGGCCTTCGCCGCCGCCTGCGCCGCGGCGGGGATCGACGGCGTGATCGTCCCCGACCTGCCCGTCGAGGAGGCGGCCGGCCTGGCCGCGTCGCTCGGGGCCCACGGGCTGGCCCACATCCCCCTGGTGGCTCCCACCACCCCGACCTCGCGGGTGGCCCGGGTCGCCGCCACCGCCGCCGGCTTCGTCTACTGCGTCAGCGTGACCGGCACCACCGGCGCTCGCGCGAGCGTGAGCCCCGCCGCCCTGGACCTGCTGGAGCGGGTGCGCTCGGTCTCCNNCTGCTCGACGCCATCGCGAGCGGCGAGGACGACCCCGGGGCGACCGCGGAGCGGTTTGTCCGCGAGCTCCGCGGGATGGGCACGGCCGGCTGACCGCCCCGATGAGCTCTCCGACGTCCCTCCGATGAGCCCTCCCATCAACCTGGCTCCGATCTTCCGGCTGGAGGGGGAGGTGCGGGTGCCCGGCGACAAGAGCATCAGTCACCGCGCCCTCATCCTCGGTGGGCTGGCGCGGGGTCGCACCTATCTGGGTGGGCTGGCCCCGGGCGAGGACGTCGCCCACACCGCGTCGTGCCTGGAGGCTTGCGGCGTCTTCGTCCGGATCCACGGCGACGGCCGCGCCATGGTGGAGGGCAACGGGCCGGACCACGCGCTGAGCGCACCGAGCGACCGGCTCGACTGTGGAAACTCCGGGAGCACCATGCGGATGCTCGCCGGGGCCATCGCCGGCCATCCCATCACCGCCTGCCTTCAGGGCGACCCGTCGCTGATGCGGCGCCCGATGCGCCGCATCGCGGCCCCGCTCCAGGAGATGGGGGCGGCGGTCCGGCTCGGGCCCGAGGGCACCGCTCCGATGACCGTCGAGGGGCACCGGCCGCTCCGAGCGATCAGCTTCGAGCCCCCGGTGGCGAGCGCCCAGGTCAAGACGGCGGTGCTGCTGGCCGGGCTCTTCGCCGACGGACCCACCACGATCCTCGAGCCGGCGCCGACCCGGGACCACACCGAGCGTCTCCTCGAACTCTGCGGCGTCGAGGTGGTCACCGGTCAGGGCCGGCNNCGCCCGGCGCACTGCAGCCGTTCGGCCTGCGCATCCCCGGCGACATCAGCTCGGCCGCGTTCTTCCTCTGCCTGGCGGCGGCGCGCGAGGGCTGGCGGGTGCGCTGCCCCGAGGTGGGGCTCAATCCCGGGCGCGACGGGGTCATCGAGGTGCTCCGCGCCATGGGCGCAGCCGTCGACGTCGAGGAGCGCGAGCCCGCCGGCGGCGTTGAGCCAGTGGCGGACCTGGAGGTGCGCGGCGGCCCGCTGCGCGGGACCCGGATCGAGGGGGCGCTGGTCCCCCGGCTCATCGACGAGCTGCCCGTGATCGCGGTGCTCGCCACCCAGGCCGTGGGGGTGACGGAGATCCGCGATGCCGCCGAGCTCCGAGCCAAGGAGTCCGATCGGATCGCCCACCTGGCCGAGGGATTGAGACGGATGGGTGCGGCCTGCGAGACGCTCCGCGACGGGCTGGTCATCGAGGGGCCGACCCGGCTGGTCCCGGCGGCGGTGGACGCCGCCGGCGATCACCGGCTGGCGATGGCCTTCGCGGTGGCAGGGTGCCTCGCCGCGGGACCGGGGCTCACTCACATCGCCGGCGCGGAGTCGGTCTCCATCTCCTACCCGGGCTTCTTCGAGGACCTGGCGTCGATCTCGTCGGCGTAGGCGCCGCAGGCTCAGATCTCCACCTGTGGCGAGGGGATCGGGATGACTGGCTGGCTCAGCGCAGCAGGCGGGACATCCTCCGATCGGCGAAGACGCGGCCGCCGGTCTGGCACCCCGGGCAGTACTGGAACGAGCGCGAAGCGAGCGATACCTCGCGCACCGTGTCGCCGCAGACCGGGCACGGCTCTCCGGCCCGGCCGTGGACGCTCATCCCCGACCGCTTGCCCTCCTTGAGCCCGTCGACGTCGAGGGTGCGCGCCTGCTCCAGGGCCGAGCCGAGCGTCTCGCGCAACCCCACCAGCAGCCGGGCCAGCGCGGCGTCGTCGAGGCCGTCGCCTCGGGCGAAGGGGGAGAGGCGGGCGGCGTGGAGGATCTCGTCGGAGTAGGCGTTGC
>PLAK01000014.1 GCA_003134115.1 Candidatus Changshengia sp. | reverse complement strand
GGCACCGCACGGCGCGTGAGGCCGGCTAAGGCTCGATGATGATCTTGATCGCCCCGCTGGCCGGATCGTTGAAGGTCGCCAGCGCCTGACCGTAGTCGGCCAGCGCGAAGTGATGGGTGGTGACCTCGCGCACCCGCATCCGACCCTGCTCCACGAGTGGCATGACGTGGCGCATCTCGCCGGCGGTGGCCCGGCAGCCGACCAGCTCCAGCTCGTCCAGGACCAGGCGCTGCATGGGGATCTCCACGCCCTTGGTGGGGATGCCCACGGCGGCGCACCGGCCTCCCTTGCGGAGAATCCCCAGTGCCAGCTGGACGGTGGCCGGAACACCGGCGCACTCCAGCACCACGTCGACACCCTGCCCGTCGGTGGCGGCCCTGACCGCGGCGACCGGATCGGGACCACCGCTGTCGACGGTCTCGAAGCCGAACTCTGCAGCCTTGGCGAGCCGGATCTTGTTGTTCTCGAGAACGATCACCCGACTGGCACCCCGGACCAGCGCCGCATCGCCGGCGAGCAGCCCGATCGCCCCGGCCCCGGTGATCGCCACCCGGTCGCCAGGACGCACGCCGCCCCGGTTGGCGACATGCAGGGCGATCGAGGCCGGATCGATGACCGCTCCCTCGGCGTAGGAGAGGCCGTCGGGCAGGTGGAAGATCGCCTTCACACCATGGACCACGTAGGTCGCGTCCGCGCCCTGGACGTTGTGACCGTACTGCTTGTGGAGACTCAAGACGCCGTAGTTCTCGCAGAGGTTGTAGTGACCCTCGACGCATTTCTGGCAGACGCCGCAGGCGTCGTGCGAGGTCCCGGCCACACGGTCCCCGATCTTCCAACCGAAGTCCGCCGCGCCCGGCCCCATGGCCACGATGTCACCGGCCCACTCGTGGCCCGGGATGAAGGGGAAGGCCGGCGGCCAGAAGCCGGGGTAGTCGCCGCGGACCAGATGGGCGTCGGTGCCACAGATCGAGACCGCCCGCACCCGCGCCAGAACCTGGTTGGGTCCAGGCTCGGGCACCGGCACCTCCCGGATCTGGAAGTGGTTGGGTTCGAGCACGACGAGCGCCTTCATGGTCGCGGGAACGTTGAGCACGGCCGCGGCCACGTCTGTACCGGTGGGCGAGGGGGACACCATCAACCTCCAATGGGAATCATGTTGGAATCAAACCGACCGAATGCCAGGTCACTACACGACCGCCAGTGGATCCACCATCGAGCCGGTGGCACCGCGGATCTTCACGGGCAGGGCAACGAAAAGGAATTCGTACACCCGGTCCTTGGCGAGCGCCTCGAGATCGAGGCTCTCCATCAGATAGATACCGTTCTCGATGAGCAGCAGCGTGTGCACGGGTTGCGGATTCGCGGGAACTCCCAGGACGGGGGCCGGCTGCACCTCATATGTCTCGGTATCGGTTCCGGTCGCCACCACGCCGCGCTCGAGGAGCCAGCGGGCGGCGGAGATGTCCGGGCCCGGGGTCTTGTGGGCCGCCATCTTCTCGACATCGGGCCAGAGCCCCATGTAACCGGTCCGGATGAGGACGACGTCCCAGGGCTGGACCGTGACGCCCTCCGCCGCGCAGATCGCCTCCAGCTCGGCGGCGTCGATCGCCGATCCCTTGGGCAGGCAGTCGACGCCACGGTAGCTGGGCGCATCGACGAGCACACCCCGGGTGAAGAACGGCGGCAGCTTCGAGGCGTCGCCAAAGACCGGACCGGCGTCGGTCAGATGGGCGTCGGCACTTCCGCCTCCATACCAGTGCGAATCGTCGCCGACGGTCATGTGGGCGAGCGCATCCATGTGGGCGCCGGAGTGCGAGGTCGCCATCACGTACTCAGCCATGTAGCCGAGCCCGGCGTCGTTGACCGGCCCCCAGGGTTGCGCGTGGGCGACGCGGATGCCCCGGGGGGTCCGGGCGTTGAGGACCTGAAAGGGCGGGTGACCGGGGAAGAGCGGCATGCCCGGGTACCGGGTCGCGGCCAGCGAGTAGGTGCGACCTTCACGCACCAGGCGGGCCGCCTCGACGAGGCGATCCCTGGGCAGTCGCGCGATCGGACCGATCTCCCCATCCAGCGGACCAGTATCCAACGGCGTGGTCATCCTCGAGCCCTCCTCTGGGCGGCTTCGCGGGCCGCGGCAATGGCTTGTGGCCGTTCCGAGAGCGCCTTCCAGACCCGCTCTGGGGTAAGGGGCAGATCCCGGATCACAACTCCGGTCGCATCGCGGACCGCCGCCGCCACCGCCGGCGCGGTGCAGAGCAAGGCACCTTCGCTCATGCCCTTGGCGCCGTAGGGACCGGGGCCGTCGGCGTTCTCGATGATGTCGCTCTGCAGCTCGACGGGGAGATCCATGCTGGTCGGGATCCGGTAGTCGATCGCCCCCAGGTTCCGGATCCGCCCGGACTCGTCGAAGATGTAATGCTCCATCAAGGTGTGGCCGAGACCCTGGATCGCCGCACCCTCGTCCTGGCCGCGGACCTGGAGCGGGTTGATCGCCTTGCCCACGTCCGAGACGGTGACGTGGCGCACGATGACGATGTTACCGGTGTCCTCGTCGACCTCAGCCTCGACGGCGGTGCAGTTGAACTCGTAGAAGGCGGCACTTCCACTCAGCGGGTGGCCCGGCTCGGCCTCCTTGCGGCTCTCGCCGTTGCCGATCACCTCCCCGCCGAGGCTTCCCAGCCCGGGCTTCAGGATCTCGGTGATCGAGATCGGACCGGCGGGGAGTCGGAGGATGCCGGGCTCGACGAGGATGGCTGTCTCGCTGATCCCATGGAGCCGGGCCGCCATGGCCCTGACCTTGGCCTGGATCTCCCGGCACGCCTGGAGGACGGCGTTTCCCATCAGCACCGTCGAGCGGCTCGCCGATGTCTGCTGGTCGTAGGGGACCACGGCCGTGTCGCCCATCACCACGGTGATCCGACCGATCGGGACGCCAAGCTCCTCGGCCGCGATCTGGGCGAAGAGCGTGCGAGACCCCTGGCCCATGTCCGACGTGCCCGCATAGAGGATGACACTGGCATCGGCAAGGAGCCGCACCGTGGAGTAGGAGAGGCCGGTCGTGGGCCCCGACTTGATGCCGAGGGCGACGCCGCGTCCGCGGCCCGCCGGCAACGGCGTTCCCCATCCGATCAGCTCCGCGGCCCGGCGGATCGTCTGCTCCCAGTCGCCGTCGACCGGGGTGTCTCCCGGAATGAACGTCTCCCCCCTGCGAGCGAGGTTGCGCAGACGCAGCTCCACAGGGTCGAGCCCAAGGATCCGTGCCGCATCATCCATGTTCGACTCGACCGCCCAGTTCGGCTGGGGCGCTCCGAAGCCACGGAAGGCGGTCGCGGGCGGCGTGTGCGAGAGGATGCTCCTGCCCATGATTCTCGCCGCCGGGACGCGATAGGGGCCGCAGGAGATATGGCTGCCCTTGCTGGCGGCCCGATCGGCGATGTCCGCGTACGCTCCCAGCAGATAGTTCGCTTCCACCTCCCGAAAGGTGATCGTGCCGTCCGAGAGGAATCCAGTCCGGACGCGGACCTCGGCCGACATCCGCCGCACCGCTTGGAACGTCTCCTCGAGGGTGAGGATGAGTCGGGCGGGCCGGCCGGCGCGCAGCGCGATGAGGGCGACGAGCGGCTCGAATTTCGTGTGCTGCTTACCACCGAAGGCGCCGCCCGGATCGGGAGCCAGAACCCGGACCTTCGCCAGCGGCAGGTCGAGGATCTCGGCAATGATCTTCTGCAGCCAGTAAGGGTGCTGGATCGAGCTCCAGATGAGGATGCCGTCACCGTCCGGAGCGGCCATGAACCCGTGGGGCTCGATGGCGAAGTGGGTCACCATGGGGAATGTGTACGTGCCCTCGACGACGAGGTCGCTGACGGCCCCGGCCACGTCCCCCCAGCTGACAGGGTGCTCGCGCAGGACGTTGGTCTCGGCGCGAGGGTCCCCGGGGCGGAGCAAAGGGTCCTGCACCAATGGCGCGCCGGGAGCCAGGGCCGCCGCCAGGCTGAGGACAGCCGGCAGCTCCAGGTAGTCGATCCGAACGAGGCGGGCACCCTCTTCGGCGGCGTCCTCGGTGTCGGCGGCAACCGCCGCCACCGGCTCGCCGTGATACTTGGTCTCGTCGACGGCCAGCACCGGCCGGTCCTGGATCTGGGGACCGAAGCGGGGCACCGGCTGGGGTAGGTTCGCGGCCGTCATGACCAGCTGGACACCGGGGACGCGCTCAGCGGCGCTCGTGTCGACGCTGCGGATGAGGGCGTGGGCGCAGGGGAGGGTGACCAGCTTCACGTGCAGGACGTCCGCCAGGCGAATGTCGCCGACGTATTGATAGGCCCCCGTGACGCGCGCGAGCCCACCGACGCGCTCTGCGGAGACCCCGATCTGCCCGCTCATCAATCAGCAGCCGCAGCAGCCCCGAGCACCGCGTCGGTGATCTGGTAGTAGCACCCGCACCGGCAGAGGTTGCCGCCCATCCCCTCGTGGACCTCCGCCTCGGTGGGGTGTGGGATCCGCCCCAGCAGGTCGCGGGCGGCCATCACCTGACCGGGGGTGCAGTAGCCGCACTGTGCGGCACCCTTCTCCAGGAAGGCCCGCTGCAACGAGGTCAGCGGACCGTCCCCGGCCAGTCCCTCGATGGTGGTGAGCTCGGCGCCATCGGCCTCGACGGCCAGGATGAGACACGAATCCACGATCCGGCCGTTCAGGCTCACCGTGCACGCGCCGCACTCACCGACCAGGCAGCACGCCTTGGTGCCGGTCAGCCCGAGGTCATCACGAAGCAGGCTGAGCAGCGACTGATGCGGCGATGCTTGGAGGACGCGCGGACGCCCGTTCACCGTGAGCTCGACGCGAAGAGCGCCGGCCCCGACGGTCATCAAAGGGCCTCGAGCGGAGTTGCCTCGGCGAGGACCTCCCCGCTCACCGCCGGGGCAGACTCGGAAGCCGACCGCTCCACGAACAGGGAATCAAACATCGAACCGACGATGCGGAAGTGATCGTGAAGGGCCGCGTAGGCCGCCCCGGTGTCCCGGACGCGGAGCGCCTCGAGGATCGGTTGGTGAAGGCCAGAGATCAGCTCAGCGTCGACGCCGGGAAGGATGTAGGTGATGTGGGTCCGGGACACCGGCTCCAGGTAGCGCCAGAGGCGTTGGAGCACCTGGTTTCCGGAAATGGCGACGATCCGGCTGTGGAAGGCCACGTCGAGGCGCGACTGCTCGTCCTCGTCGCCGGCTCGGGCGGCCTGCCGCATGCTGGTGACGTAGCCCTCCAGTTCAAGGAGGTCGGCGTCCGACAGCCGCGGCATCGCCAGTCGAGCTCCGAACGACTCGAGCACGGCTCGAACGTCGTAGGCCTCGAGCAGCTCCGCCTTTTGCGGCTGCCGGACGCGTGCTCCCTGGTACGGGGTGCTGTCGATCAGGCCGAGCGCCTCAAGGTCCCGCAACGCCTCTCTCACGGGACCCTGGCTGACGCCAAGGTGCCGCGCCACCCGGGTTTCGACAATTCGAGACCCAGGAGGGAACTCACCGGCAAGGATCGCCGTCAATAGGTAATCCTTGACCTGATCGCTCAGAACGTTGCGAATGATCATCGGCGCTCGGCGCATCGACTTGACCTCAGAGCCCGAAGAGGTCGTTCTTCGCGGGCTTGGCGGCCTTCTCCAGGATCTGGACGACACCGGTGGTGCCGTTGAGCCGGATCCGGTCCCCGTTGCTGATCTGCTGGGTTGCCACCGACGTCCCGACCACGGCGGGAATCCCGAACTCGCGCGAGAGCACAGCCGGGTGGGAGACGGTGCCGCCCGCATCGGTCACCAGACCGACGATCTTGGTGAAGAGTACGACCCAGGCCGGGTTGGTCATTTGGCAGACAAGGATATCGCCGCCGCGGACCTCATCGAACTGGTCCTCGCGGAGAACCACCCGAGCCACGCCTTCGACCACGCCCGGCGAGCCGCCCAGCCCGGTGAACTGGCCGGTGACCGTGTCCGCCTTGCGGTAGAACTTCTCGGGGAAGCCCCACAGGTTCAGGTAGGGGAAGTCGAGCTGGGACTGGGTGACGGTACCGATCCAGTCCTTGGGCCGCAGGGTGTACGCCTGCTCCCGGGCCGCCTTGGCCTTGGCCACCAAGGCACGGGCGTCCATGGCCTTGGGATCGCCCATGAAGACCCGCAACTCGTTGTAGTGCAGGAAGACCACATCGTCGGGGGCATCCAGAACGCCCAGCTCGACGAGCTTCTTGCCGATCGCGATGAGCACCAACCGGACGTGCGCGTTGGCACCCTGGTCGATGTAGAAGTGATGGTCCGGCGTGAGCGGGGCCATCTTGAGGTTGATGTTGTTGGCCACCCGCATCTCCTCGAGCGCCTCACCCTCGAGGCCCTCCAGGATCTCCTTGGCAGCCGACGCGATGTCATCGGACAGAACCTTGATCGTCTTCGGGTAGTCGTAGTTGGTCTCGATGTAGCCCCGGACCAGCTCGATCACCGGCTCCATGTGCTCATACACCGTCGGGAAGACGAACTCGTGGCTCCAGACCGCGTGCCAGCCGAACTCCTTCTGGTAGGGGACGACCCGCTCCTCGATGAACTTGCGGCCTCGCTCCGTGCCCTTCAACGCGGCGATGATCTCGCCGGCGGTCTCGTGCTTGAAAGCTGCCGCCAGCGTGGAGTCGGCCTTGGCCTCTTCCTTCATCTTCCACAGGGCCTCGATCGAGTCCCAGTTGCGGTCCTTGGCCGAGTTCTGAAGCCGGCCGAGCAGCGCCTCGTCGATCTTGCCGTGGGTCTTCTCCATGACCGCTCGCAGGTTGAGGGTCGCGGAGAGCTGCGCGAAGTTGAGCATCCAGTGGATCTTCCAGTGGCGATCGTGCATGTCGATCGCGTCCTCGAGCAGGCAGGCGAGCTCCATCAGGGTGAGCTTGTCCTGCTTGTCGAGCATGCCCTCGAGATAGGCGAAGTTGGTCTTCATCTCGGGGACGAGCCGACCGTACCACCAATCCGCGAACTCCTCGCCGTAGGTGGGGAGGACGGCTCCGAGGTAGGTTCCGATCTTCGCGGCATAGTCGGGGTCGAGGGGCACCACCATGCCCGCGCGGGCCCCCAGCTCCATGCCGTCGATCTTGAATTCCGAGTTGGCCGGGATCGCCGCCGTGTAGAGATAGCCGTTGACGTTCTTGGCGATCCAGTCGGTGGCGAACGGCGTCCCGAAACGCCGGAACATGTGGTCACACGACTGCGTCCAGAGACCGATGTCCTCGTGCATCGGGCTCAGCGGGTGCGGGTTGTGCAGGTCGTCGTAGACCCAGAAGAGATGCTTCTCCAGCTCCTGGGTCCAGGTGACCGGGAACTTCTCGTCGCCGAGAAACTGGCCGAGGATCGGCTCTTTGAAGATGGGATCCTCAGCCTTCGGCTCGGTTGCGCTCATGGACATGACCTCCGATTGATCGATGGTGCCACCACTATCATCAGGCGCGCGTCGAGGTGACCTTCCGCGGGAAGGTGATGGTCACGTTGAACCAGCCGATGATCCATCCCAGGTAGCCGCCGGCGAGCGCGTAGGCGCCCGACAGAAGCACCAGAACGTACGCGTTGGTGGTGAAGTCGGGGTGGGCACCAGTGAAGTAGACCGCCAGCAGCATCGACAGGCCGTTGAAGTACGGCAGCGATCCGGTCTGGAAGACCTTGAAGTACTTCATGACGTAGACCATCACGGAGACGCCGACGAACAGGGCGATGTACAGCGGGTACACCGAGGCTCCCGTCATGTGGGGTGCGATCCAGGTGTAGAGGAGGATCATCAGCACGCCCCAGAAGACACCACCGGTGTAGGCGGGGATGATGGTCTTGATGTTGGACGGCGTGCCGCCGAGCGCGAAGTACTCCGCCCACACGATGAACGCCACCCAGAGGGGCAGGCTGTACTGGCCGAAGTACAGGCCCAGGGGCAGGATGAACATGACGGTGATGGAAACCGCGAGCCAGAAGGGGATCGTCTCCTTGGTCTGGGCCGTTTCCATCTGGATTTCCGCTGTCTGATCGAGTGCCATTACTTACTCTCCTTATGAGGTCGGACCGGCCGGCTTGTGAGGTTCCAATGTCCCGGTCAGCCGAAACGCAGCAACCCGGGCGGTGATGGCCGCCGCCAGCCGCAGAAGAACCTTCTCACCCCTTCTTTGCCATCGCCGCCCTCATGCCCCTTTTTTCGTTCTCCGGATGCCGGCTGGGAACCTGGCCCCGCCGCGCCGCGAGTATTGACACCTTCCGAGGCGGTCAGAAAGGGCCATCCGGCCCGGTCCTCGATGATCCTTTATGCCTAACCGATGATCGATGATCCTTGGTCGATGATCAATGACCCCGGCTACGTGGGACCTATGGCCCTTTCGCGGCCCTAGGGATCCGCCCAATCTTCGTGTCGAGATACCCCCCCACTGCAGGGAATGACGTGATGGACGTGAATACGCCGCATGGCGACGGAGAGGGCGGGGCCCGGAGCCTCCAGGGGTGCGTTGCGTCTGCGCGCAGGCCGGAAGATGAGGCCACGGTGCCCGAGTCCTCCCCTGTGTGGGACGCCTACGGCGGCGATGGCTCGGTCGGCGGGCCGGCCCAGGTCGTCTATGACCACGTCTACGACATCGATCGCGCTCCCTCCCTGCCACTGGCGGACCTCACCCAGCTGATGGGTGGCAAGGCGGCGAACTTGGTGGTCATGGCCACCGAGATCGGCCTTCCCGTCCCGCCCGCCTTCGCGATCACCACCACGGTCTGCAAGACCTATCTGACCGCCGGCTGGCCGGCAGATCTCGACGCGCAGATCGAGGCTCACATCCACCGCCTCGCCGAGCTGACCGGGAGGCGCCTGGGAGACCCCGGCGACCCCCTGCTGGTGAGCGTGCGCTCTGGGGCGCCCATCTCGATGCCGGGGATGATGGACACGATCCTCAACCTGGGGCTCAACGACGCCACGGCGAAGGGGCTGGCCGACCTGACCGGGGATGAGGCGTTCGCCGCCGACTGCCTGCGGCGGTTCCACGAGATGTACCGGGGGATCGTCGGGTCCGAGGCACCAGACGATCCTTGGGAGCAGCTCCGGGGCGCGGTCCAAGCTGTATTCGAATCGTGGAACAGTGATCGAGCCCGGGCCTACCGGAGTCACGAGGGCATCCCCGACGACCTCGGCACCGCGGTCACGGTCCAGGCCATGGTCTTCGGCAACCGGGGGGGGGATTCGGGCACCGGAGTGCTCTTCACCCGCAACCCGGCCACGGGCGAGCCAACTCTCTACGGCGACGTCATGTTCAACGCCCAGGGCGAGGACGTGGTGGCCGGCACCCACAAACCGGACTCCCTGAGCGCCCTTGACGAGCGCCTGCCCCAGGCGGGCGCCGAGCTCCGGAACTACGCGGCCGTGCTCGAACGCCACTACCGCGACCTCTGCGACATCGAGTTCACGATCGAGCAGGGCAAGCTCTGGATGCTCCAGNNGGCGGTGCGCCGGACCGCCCGGTACCTGGCCAACCCGCCGCGGATCTTCGTCCGCGAGCCGGGGGAAACTGTCTTGCTCACCACCGGTCTTCCCGCATCCCCCGGCGTCGCCGCCGGCGAGAT
>PLAK01000003.1 GCA_003134115.1 Candidatus Changshengia sp. | reverse complement strand
CTTCCTCTATGGCCGGGCCGCCATCGAGCATGCGTCTGACGTCGGGGTTGCCGTGCTCTCGGAGGAGGGCCAGTGTTCGAGTGCTGGGGGCATCTGCCTCCCGCTCCCGACCAACTGCCCCAACTACAACGGCCTGCCCCAATACGGCTTCGGGGTCACGCCGGCCACAGCCGACCAGCTGGCGATCTGTGAGATGAACCAGTCGGGCCTCACCCAGGCCCCGCTGATCCAGGTCACCGCGATCGACATCTACAAGGTCCAGCAGTTGAACGGCGCGCCGGTCAACACCTGCAATAGCAGCGGCATGCTTCCGGGTGCGGGCACGTCTCCCTGTTATGTGACGACTTGCGTCGGGGGAACGTGCGAGGATCAGTACCTCGCCAACGGCGACGACGGTTCGGTGGACAATTGGCCGCCCAGCTATCCTCGCAACACCACTCCCGCCTCGGCGGACTTCGTGCAGCTGGTCGTGAAGTTCAACTACTCGCTGATCGGAACCTCCGGCAGCATCGGCATGACCCTGTCCAACGTCTTCCGACTGGAGCCGCAGCAGTGAGACGGGCCTCTCGTCGAACCGGTCAGGCGATGGTCGAGCTGGCGGTCATCCTCCCGTTCATGATGCTTCTCTTCCTCGGCTCCTGGACCGCCGCCGCTCTGATCGGGGACAACGACACGGCGCTCCAGGCCACCCGGGCGGGAGCGCGCTACGCCGCCGAACTGGGTAACTCCCTGCCGCCGGGGCAGGGCATCGCCCCCGTCTGCTCGGGAGTGGGCGTCAGCGATCCCGACACCTGCACGGTGGATCAGGACATCATCAGCCAGATGCTGCCGGTGGTCAACGGGAGCCTGCCCAATGCCGTCGTGAGTGAGATCGACATCTACCGACCCGTCGGGAGCGGCAGCGACTGCACGTTCGGCGTCCCCGGTTGCCCACCCAGCGGGGCTTACCAATCGGGCGACCCGGTCGACGTCTACGGGATCAGCGGGAACACGGTGGCACCCTCTGGTCTCCCCGCAACCTACGGCTACCCGCTCGGCCTGCGCGATCAGACGCACCCCTTCGAGGCCGAGCTCGGCGTGCGGATCACGTTCACCTACACCTCCCCCACCATGAGCCTGTTCACGCAGACGGACCACCAGTACACGGTTGTCCGGCTCGCCCCAACGGAGTGACGACGCCATGAGGCCACGCCCGATCCGCAAGGGCCGCCGCGCCGATCGCGGCCAGGTCATGCTGCTCTTTGCCCTGATGGCTGTTCTCCTCCTTGCCATCGCGGGGCTGGCCGTCGACGCCGGCATGAGCTACTTCGGCAGCGACCAGGTCGAGCGCGCCGCTGCATCCGCTGCTCTGGCGGGCGTCGCCTACCTCCCCGGTGACTTCACCGACGCCCAGAACGCTGCGCTGGTGGAGGCGTCGCGCAACGGTTTTACCAACGGGGTCAATTCGGCAGTCGTCACCGTCCAGCAGCCCTCCGGTACCACCAACGAGCTCGAGGTCACTGTCAAAACCAGCGTCCCCACCACCTTCCTCGCACTGCTCGGCTTCGGAGCCCATAGCGTCGTTCGCTCTGCCACGGCCGAGTTCCTTCCGCCCGTCGCCCTCGGTCAGCCCGGGGCCTTGCAGGGTAGCGTCCTATCCAGCTCGTGCAATGGCGTCGCGAGCGCCTACTGCCAGAACCCCTCCACGGGTCTCGGCAGCGGAGGATCCAACTTCTACTTCGAGCGCACCGAGGGATATGGGAACCCGCGGTCCGAGGGCGACCCCTATGTTCCCACCCCCCTTGACGAGCCGACCTCCTGCGGGACACCCGCTGTTCAGTGCGTCGCCAGCCCCGCCGACTACCACCAGATCAGCCCGGCAGCGCACACGGAGAAATACTCTGGTGCAGTGTCCGATTACACGAACTACACCGGCGGTTCCAACTACCTCATCACTGTGCAACCGGGGCAATCCGTGGACGTCCAGGTCTACAACCCTGGCTTCGCCCCCGACAGCGCCGACCAGTCGAGCACCGACTACACCTACCACGAGGACGACAGCAGCTTCACGAACCTGAGCGCCAAGGCGACCGACTACGCGGCCATGTCCTATACCATCTTCACGGTCCCTACCCTGTCGTCGGATCTCAGCGACACTCCGATCAGCCAGAGCGTCTTCTACCCCTACAACGCCACCTGCCTCGACCAGGGCGGGACCGGCACAGGTACCCAATGCAGCGGCAACACCACCGGTTCTCCCCTGTTGACTAAGGACTCCTACTACTGGTTCCCGCCGACGGGGAGCAGCACCCAAGCCCCCACCACCGTGCCCGTGACCACCTCCACGGTCCCCCAGCTCTACCACAACTGGGTGTCGGTGCTCGACCCCGTGGCCAGCAATGATGCCAGCCTCTTCAAGGCCACGATGCCCTACAACAACGGGTACGGCGTCAACGAGCTGAGCAACACTGGGACGACCAACCTCTACTTCCGACTCGAGGTGGACACTCTGCAGTGGGATGGCACCCCCATCTGCTCCAGTGCGACCTGCGCGCAACCGGACACCGGAACCGCCGCCTACGAATCAGCCAACGACCAGTCGACTGCACACAAGGGCTACGCCGTGCAGCTCGCCACGCCCGGAACCATCATCTGCGGGTCGACGTGCTCGTCGAGCACCATGTCGGCGATGGGCGACATGACGGTCTTCACCCCGATCGAGGTGGGCGGCAGTGCAGCCTCGTTCTCGATCCCGCTCTTCAAACTCGATCCTTCGTACGCCAACCAGACAATCGACGTCTACGTGTTCGACCCCGGTGACGTCAATTACCAATCGGGACACCAGGGCTCCGCCTAC
>PLAK01000128.1 GCA_003134115.1 Candidatus Changshengia sp. | reverse complement strand
CCTCCTTGTGGGAGTGGGGGGCCCGGTGATCGCCGCCCGCTTCCACAACGGCCTCGCCGATGCTGCGGTGGCCGCGTGCCGGCGGGTGCGTGCGGCCACCGGGCTGGAGGTGGTGGCGCTCTCCGGTGGCGTCTTCCAGAACGTCCTGCTCGCCGAGCGGGTCCGCACCGGCCTTCTCGGTGGCGGTTTCCGGGTGCTCACCCACTCCCGGGTGCCGGCCAATGACGGCGGCATCAGCCTCGGGCAGGCCGCCGTGGCCGGCGGGNNGCGGGCCTGCTCTGACCGTCCCTCTCAGCTCGCCGGCCAGGTCTGTCCGTTGCCGAGGAAGGGGAGGCTCTCGCCGATCTTGAAGATGACCGGGGCCACCTTGCTCCGCACCATCTGGATGTGGACGTTGCGGAGCACACCGAGGACCGTGCTCAGCTGACCGACGTCGGCGCCCGATGTCGGGGACGATCCCGATTCCACCTGGCTCTCCAGCGCCTGCAGCTGCGACTGGCTCAGCGCGATCGAGGTGGAGGGATGGCTCGCCACGGATCGCTGGATGGTCTGGAGCTCCGCCACCGAGACCGGAGCGCTCCCGTCGATGGGCGCCGTCGCCCGGTCGAGGGTGACCAGCCCGTTCAGCAGGATGAAGATCATCACCAGGGCCAGCACGACGCTCAACACCGCGCCGCCGAGACGGTCGAGGACGCCCATCCCGGGGATGAGGCCATAGATGCGGGGGGCGACCAGATGGGCCACCAGGAAGCCGACCACGGCAAAGACCACGACCACGACCAGGCCCATCAGGGGTCGCCAGCCGGGGCTCGGGGCGAAGCTCGCGGCCACGCCCGGACGGCCGAAGCCGACCGCCACCCCGGCGATGATGAAGGCCCACGTGATCAGCGGCCGGAAGAGCCCCTTGAGCAGGCCGTGCAGCAGGGCCAGCACCAGGATGACCACGCAGGCGATGTCGAGATAGCTCACGGCGCGACATCGTAGCCTCCCGCGGCCGCCGTGGGGGGAGGCTGCGGCCTCAGCAGATGCGCGGCAGCGGGTCGCCCACCAGCATGTCGATGATGCGCATCCCCCCGAAGCCGGTCGTCACCAGGACCAGCCCCGGTGGGTCGTCGGCGATCCGTCCGATCACCGCGGCCTCTGCACCCTGGGGATGGGTGCGCAGCGCAGCCACCGCCGCCTCGGCCTCGTCTCCGGCGACCACGGCGACGAAGCGTCCCTCGCAGGCGACGTAGAGGGGGTCGATGCCGAGGATCTCCGAGGCGCCGCGGACCTCCGGTCGCACCGGGATCGACTGCTCGTCGAGGACGACCGCGACCCCTGAGGCCAGCGCCAGCTCGTTGCAGATGGTCGCGACCCCGCCGCGGGTGGCGTCGCGGACGAAGCGCGTCTGCGGCGCGGCGTCCAGCAGCAGACCTATGAGCACGGTGAGCGGTGCCGTGTCGGAGCGCAGGTCGGACTCGATGCCCAGCTCGCCGCGCGCCAGCATGATCGTGATCCCGTGATCTCCGACCGGTCCGGAGACGATGACCGCGTCGCCGGGTCGCGCCGCCGCCGCCGACAACCGGACGGGCCGCTCCAGCACCCCGATCCCGGCCGTGTTCACGAAGCACCCGTCCGCCTTGCCTCGCTGGACGACCTTGGTGTCGCCGGTGACGATCTGCACCCCCGCGTCCTCCGCGGCCTTGGCCATCGAGGCGACGATGCGGCGGAGGTCGGCGATCGGGAAGCCCTCCTCCAGGACGAATCCTGCCGAGAGGTACAGCGGTCTGGCTCCGGACACGGCCAGGTCGTTGACGGTCCCGTTCACGGCGAGGTCACCGATGTCGCCTCCGGGGAAGAAGAGCGGTGAGACCACGTAGGTATCGGTGGTGAAGGCGAGCCGCTCCGCTCCCACGGAGAAGACGGCCTGGTCCTCCAGCGGCTCGAGGAACGGGTTGCGGAAGGCCTCCAGAAAGAGCGCGTCGATCAGGGTGTGGGTGGCCTTGCCCCCCGAGCCGTGCGAGAGCGTGATCCGCTCATCGGTGATCCTCGGCCGGCGGCGGCGGATCCGCTCGATCCGCTCCAGGACCTCCTGCTCGGTCCGCTGGGTCACGCCGAGCCCGCCTGCCGGACCCTCAGCCGGGTGAAGCGTCCGAAGTTGTAGTAGGCGGCGCAGGCCCCCTCCGAGGAGACCATGCAGGTCCCGATCGGTGTCTCCGGGGTGCACGCGGTGCCGAACACCTTGCACTCCCAGGGCTTGATCGTCCCGCGCAGGACCTCTCCGCACTGGCACGCCGGGGGGTCGGCCACCCGGGTGGCGGGAACGTCGAAGATCCTCTCCGCGTCGAAGCGCGCGTATTTCTCGCGGATGCGCATCGCCGAGTCCGGGATCCAGCCGAGACCTCGCCACTCGAAGGTGGGGCGCGGCTCCATCACCTCGTCGATCGCCTGCAGCGCCTTCTGGTTGCCGTCCCAGGGGACGACGCGGGTGTACTGGTTCTCGACCTCGGAGCGGCCCTCGCGGAGCTGGAGGAGGAGCATCTGGATTGCCTGGAGGATGTCGAGTGGCTCGAAGCCCGCGACCACGAAGGGACGTCCGTGCTTCTCGGCGATGAAGCGGTACGGCTCGCAGCCGATCACGGTGGAGACGTGGCCGGGGCCGATGAAGCCGTCGATGTGGAGGTCCGGGGACGCGAGGATGGCCTCGAGTGCCGGGATGATGGTGACGTGGTTGCAGAAGACCGAGAAGTTCTCGAGACCCTCGGCTGCGGCCCG
The DNA here is from genome assembly GCA_003134115.1 of Candidatus Changshengia sp. GTDB lineage: Bacteria > Chloroflexota > Dormibacteria > Aeolococcales > Aeolococcaceae > Changshengia. Next base: position 5,767 of record PLAK01000128.1, on the reverse strand, counting down.
GAGCACGGTCATCGCGGTCGATGGGGTGGTGGTCTCAAAGCCGATGGCCATGAACACCACCCGCCGATCCGGGTGGTTGCGGGCGATCCTCAGCGAGTCGAGCGGCGAGTACACCATCTGGATGTCGGCGCCGCGGGCCTTGGCGTCCAGGAAGGAGCCGCGGGCACCGGGGACGCGGAGCAGATCGCCGAACGACGTCATGATGACGCCCTCCTGCTCGGCGATCCAGATCGCGTCGTCGACCCGGCCCATGGGGATCACGCATACCGGGCACCCTGGCCCGTGCACCAGCTGCACCTCCTCCGGAAGGTAGTCCTCGATGCCGTGCTTGTAGATGGTGTGGGTGTGGCCGCCGCAGATCTCCATCAGGCCGTAGCGACGTCCCGGCTCGACGAGCGTCGCGATGTTCGCCGCCAGCGCCTGCGCCTTCTCGCGGTCGCGATACTCGTCGACGAAGCGCATCCCTTCCGGGGCCATCAGTCGATCCGCGATTCGGAGAGCGCCTGCAGCTCGTCGCGGTACGCCTGGCCCATCTCCTCCAGGTAGGAGAGGGTCAGCCGCGCCTCCTCCTCGTCGATCTTGGCGAGCGCAAAGCCCACGTGGATGAGCACCCAGTCGCCGGGCGCGACCCCGTCCTCCTCGATGAGCATCACGTTGACCTGCCGGCGTGCTCCGCCGACGTTGACAGTGGCCATGCCGGGCCGCTCCACGTCGAGGGTGAGCACCTCACCCGGGATGCCCAGGCACACGGCTAGATCCTCGCGACCACGGCGATCGCCTCCCCGGCGTGCACCAGCACGGTGTCACCCGGCGAGGCGTCGACCAGGGCGACGCTGACCAGCTCCCGGGACGCCCCGTTGTCCACCAGGGCCGTGCCGAGCTCGCCCAGCTCGATCACCCGGCCCGGCACCGCCTGGTCGGAGCAGGTGATGCAGACGTCGTCGTGGCAGGGCGCCAGTGCCAGCTCGGCGCCGGTGTTCCCACTCTGGTTCACCCCGTCCATGACCACCATGCTACGGTCCGCGACCCCCTCTCCGGCAGAGCCGAAGGACCCAGGGTCCCGGGGACCGGCACCCGCTAGGCCTCCCCCAGGTGCACCGCCTCTGCGGGGTGCTCGCCTCCCGGGAGTGTGGGCGTCACCCCGGCGCTGCCGAACGGGAGGTGCGCGCGCACGGAGAAGCCCTCGCTGCGAAGCCGGCGCTGGAGGTCCATCCGGACGCCGAGAAGCATCTCGAACTCGAACTGATCGGACGCCCACCCTTGGCTCCGCGCCAGGGCGGCGATGCGGAGAATGAGCGTCCCGTCGTGGGTGGCGAAGATGGGCCGCAGTCCCGCCTCACGCGCCTCGGGCGCCAGCATCCTGGTGGCCAGGGCGAGATAGGCCGCGCTGACCGCGCGTCCGCCCTGGTGGTCGTGCTCGGGACCGAGCGGGAAGGCACCCTTGACGAGGCGCACCGCGGTCGGCTGGCCCAGGAGCGGGCCGATATCGTCGGCTGTCCGCCGCAGCCTCGCCTGCAGGGTGATGCCGGCCGGAAGACCCAGCGCCAGCAGCTCGCGATGGAGGCGGAGGGTCGGCTCGACCAGGGTCAGGTCCTCCATGTCCAGCATCACCAGGTTCAGGCGACCCAGCGGCTGCTCGGCCACCGAGCGGGCGATCCGCTCGGCGTTGCGCCGGCAGGCGTCGGCGTCGGAGAGGAGCCCGATGGCGGTCGGATCGATGGAGAGGTGTGCGGCGAGACCAGCTGAACCCAGCAGGCGGCAGGCCTCGATGGTGGTGGCCACCGTGCGCTCGACGAGCTCGGGATCGCTGACGTACTCACCCAGGAAGAAGAGCTCGGAGTCGATCCCCTGGCCGTCGCGCAGCCGCCGCGCGGCGGCCACGGCAGCCTCCGCTCCGGCCGGCACCCGGCCGGCGAGCTCCTCGTCGAAGCTCACCTCCTGGATGCGTTCATAGATCCGGTACACGTCCCGGTCGGAGAGCTCGCGGTCGAGGCACGGCAGGAGCTCGTCCTCGACCGCCTGCAGGTGGCGGCGCAGGAGCCGGACCAGGGTCGCGATATGCCGCCGGCAGCCGGCACTGTCGTGCACGCCGCCCCGGAGGCGGGCCTGGTCGTGGAGGACCCGAGCCACGCAGCGCTCCAGCTCCTCGCAGCTGTCCTCGAGCCGGCGCACCAGCTGCTGGTCGATCCCCACCAGGGGCGCAGCCTCGGGATAGAGGACCGCCCGCTCGGCCCGCAGATGGGGAAGCACGACGTCCTGGAGGTAGTCGGACACCCGGGCGAAGGCCGCCAGCTTGGCTTCCGGGTTGCCCCGCTCGCGGAGCAGGTCCTCGAGCTTCGAGACCAGGGCGACGCCGCTGCGGAGCCGGTCGTGGAGGGTATGTAGTTTGTCGGTGGGGGGCATCTGGTGGACCATCGGGTGGGGCGGCCCCACCATCGCAGCGTTGGGCCCGACGCGCCAGGGTCGAAGCTCACCCGGCCCGGTGGGACCAGATCAGGTCGTCGGCATGCGGGGCACGATGCGCCCGGCGTCGAGGGTGCAGGTCTCGTCGACCTGGCCGGCCACCCCGGGCTCGTGGCTCACCACCAGCACCGAACGCGAGCCCGCTGAGCCGAGCAGCTCGGCGAGCAGATGAGCCGACGACCAGGGGTCGAGGTGTGCCGTGGGCTCGTCCAGGAGCAGGAGCTCGGCTCCGGAGAGGAGCGCTCGCGCCATGCCCAGACGCTGGCGCTCGCCGGCGCTCAGGTCCCGTCCCCCGGCCCCGAGCACCGTCCCCATGCCACCGGGCAGGGAGTGGTACCAGGCCCCCAGGCCGACCTGATCGAGGACCGCGACCAACTCGTCCTCGGTCGCCTCCGGACGCGCCAGCCGCAGGTTGTCGGCCACGGTGGCGGCGAAGAGATGGGTCTCCTCGGCCAGCCAGGCCACGTGACGGGCGATCCCGGTGCGGGTCATCAGCCGGACGTCGACGCCCCCGATGCGGGCGCTGCCGGAGGAGGCCTCCAGGAAGTGGAGGAGGACGTGGAGCGCGCTCGACTTACCGGCCCCGCTGCGGCCGATCAGCGCGACGCGGTGTCCCGGCGCCACGGTGAGCGAGACGTCGTGAAGGATGGGGGCTGCTGGGAGGGGGGAGGGCGGGACAGCGCGCGCCGGGCGCGAGGCGGTCCGCCTGGCTCCCGGAGCCAGCACCTCGACGTGGTCGAGCACGGCACTGGCCCTTCCGGCTGGGGGGCTGGCGTCGACGAGCGGCTCATGGACCGGCGGTTCGAGTCGAGCGAGCTCGAACAGGCGGCCCGCGGCCGCATTCCCGATGACCCGTCCGGTGAGGGCTGCCGGGAGCAGGGAAGCCTGGTCGAGGGCTGCGAGCGAGACGAGAACCAGGACCGTGAGCAGGATCCCTGAGAGTTGGCCGGCCCGATGGGCGGCAAGGGCGGCGAGGACGACGCCGATCAGCCCCGCCCCGGCGACCCAGGTGGCCAGTGCGCGTGCGATGCCCCTGCCGAGAGCCTGCCGGAGCGCCGCGGTGCCGGCGCGGCACCGGGCGTCCTCCAGCCGCGCGGCAAGCAGGTCCTGGCGACCGAAGGCGACGAGCTCGGGCGCCGAGCGCACCGTCTCCACGACCTGGTCGGCCAGCTCGGCGCGGATGGCGGCTGCGCTGGCGGCGGCGGTCCGCCCGATCCGAGCGCCGAGCACCGAGACGGCGACAACGACCGCCGTGCCGGCGAGCAGGATGGCTCCGGCGGCGGGGTCGAGCAGAGCCGCGACCGCGGCGCCGAGGACGATGCTCGCGCCCAGGTCGATCGTGATCGTCGTGCTCTTGGCGAGGGCCTCCGCCACGTCCTCGGTGTCGGCGACGAATCCGCTGAGCAGCGAGCCCGCCGCCCGGGAGGCGGCCGCGCCCGGGCTCGCGATTGCCGCGCGCAGGCCGTCGGGGACCAGCGGCTCGACGGTGTCATAGAGCCAGAGACGGAGCCGGGAGAGCGTCACCAGGGAGATGCCGTGAACGGCCAGCCGCTCCATGTAGCGGGTGACCCCACGTCCGAGCGCAAACGCCTGCACTGCGCCGATGGCGACCGCCAGGTCGAAGACCGGCGGTCGTTGGGAGGCCCGGGTGAGCAACCAGCCCGAGGTGGCGAGGAGACCGATCGCGCACGCCGCCGAGAGCGCTCCGGCCCCGGCGGCCGCTCCCAGATCGCGTCGCGCCGGCGCTCCGGCCGACCGGCTGAGGCGGAGCGCGCTGGGACGCCGGTCCGTTGCCCGCATCACCGGCGCAGCCCCTGGACTGCGCCGGCCGTGCCGGCGCCGACATCCGCACCATCCGTGGCCACGAAGCGTCCCCCCTCCAGGGTGACGACGCGGTCGGCCAACCTCACCACCGCCGGCCGGTGGGTGACGATGAGGGCGCTGCGCCCGGCGAGAGCCCGGCCCAGAGCTTCGACCACGATCGCCTCGGTCGCGTCGTCCAGGTGGGACGTCGGTTCGTCGAGGAGCTGGAGGGAGGCGTCGCGCAGCACCGCCCGGGCCAGCGCGATGCGCTGGCGTTCACCGGCGGAGACCTGGCGCCCGCCCACTCCGAGGCGCGTCTCGAGGCCGTGGGGCAGGCTTGCCAGCAGATCGCCGGCGCCCATCTCGCCGAGCACCTCCCGCAGCCGGGCATCCCCGGCGGCGGGATCGGCCAATCGCAGGTTCTCGGCCAGGGTGCCGCTGATGAGGGTCGGGCGCTCTGAGAGGTAGCTGAGCCGGCGCCGCCAGGCCTCGACATCGAGGCCGCGGAGGTCCATCCCCCCGACCGTCACCGCCCCGCTCGAAGGGACCATGAACCCGAGCAGGAGGGAGAGGGTGGTCGACTTCCCAGCACCGTTGGGCCCGACCAGGACCACCTTCTCCCCCGGCAGGATGGTGAGCGACGCATCGTCCAGCACCGCCTCCGCCCGCCCGGGCAGCTCGACCCGCACCTGGCGCAGCGCCACCGCCGCCCGCGCCGGACCGCCGGGTTCACGACTCCCCGCCGCGGCATCGCTTCCCCCTCTGGTCGCGCTCCCTCCCGATCTGCTCGCGTCCCCCCCCGATCGGCCCGGACCGCCTCCCTCTCGACTCCCGTCGCCCTCCTCGATGACGTCCATCGCCCGGCGCGCCGCGGCCAGGCCCTCGGTGCTCTCGTGGAAGTCGGCGCTGGCCCGGCGCAGGGGCAGGAAGACCTCGGGAGCCACGATCAGCACCGCCAGGGCGGGCGCGAGGTGGATCGATCCGGAGAGCAGCCGCAGCCCGAGTGGGACCGCCACCAGGGCCACGGACACCGAGGCGAGGGTGTCGAGCACCAGGGCCGAGACGAAGGCCACCCGGAGGGTCGCGACGCTCGCCAGGCGGAGTCCCTCGGCGGCTTCCGCGATGCGCTCCCGCTGGCCGGTGCTGCGCCCAAATGCCTTGAGCACCGGCAGCCCCTCGAAGATGTCGGCGATCTGCCTGCCGAAAGCCTCCACATGGCTCCAGCGCCGTGCCGCTAACCGGCCGCTCGACTGGCCGGCCAGGACGCCGAATACTGGTAAGAGGCAGTGGGCGGCCACGACGATGATCGCGGACACCCAGTCCAGCGCCCCGATCACCGCGACCAGGGCGACCGGCATCGCAGCGGCCAGCACCAGGTCGGGAAGGCAGCGGCCGATGTAGGCGTCGAGGGCGTCGATGCCGCGGCCGGCGAGGGTCGCCACGTCGCCCCCGCCCACCCCGCCGCCGCCGGACGCCCGGCGCAGCGCCGCGCCGAGCAACC
>PLAK01000054.1 GCA_003134115.1 Candidatus Changshengia sp. | reverse complement strand
GGCCTCACCGTCTTCGGCCCCTTCCTGGGCGCGCACGTCTTCCCCGCGCTCTCCCACCTGGGCGTGGTCCTCCCCTTCTTCAAGGGGTCGTGGGCCTTCAACGGCCAGGGCCTGCTCACCGCCTCACTGGTGCTCACCCTGATGATCATCCCGATCATCGCCTCGACCACCCGGCAGCTCGTCAAGCGGGTGCCGGTCCTGGCCAGCGAGGGTGCGCTGGCCCTGGGCATGACGAAGTACGAGGTGGTCCGCGTGGTGACGATCCCCTACGTGCGGACCGGGATCATCGCCTCGGCTCTGCTCGGCTGGGGGCGCGCACTCGGCGAGACCATCGCCGTGCTGCTGATCATCGGGATGGCCAACAACCCGCCGGTCAACATCTACGGCACCACCTCGACCCTCGCCTCCACGATCGCCGACGAGCTGGACAGCGCGCTCAGCGACGGCACCGGGATGGCGCTGCGGGCAATGGCGATGCTGGGTCTGATCCTCCTGGTCATGAGCCTGATCACCAACCTGACCGGCCGGCTGGTGGTGCGCCGGATCAGCTCCGAAGCTCTCCCGGTGGGCCGTGGAGTCTAGGGCCCCCCGTCTCCGCCACATCCGCGGGATCGTGTTCTGGATCCTCTGCGGACTGGCACTGCTGCTGATCATCACCCCGGCGCTGGCCATCGTCATCAGCGTGCTGGTCAAGGCCGCGCCGGCCCTCAAATGGAGCCTGCTCACCAACTCCACTCAGAACGTCCAGAACCCGGGCTTGCAGAACGCGATCCTCGGCACCCTCGTGCTCAGCCTGGGCGTGGTGGTGGTTGCCGGGCCCATCGGCATCCTGGGCGGCATCTACCTCGCCGAGTTCGCCCCCAAACGGCTCGGCGGCACCCTGCGCTTCTTCTCCGAGGTGCTCGCCGGCGTGCCCTCCATCGTCATCGGACTGGTCGCCTACACCGCTCTCGTGGTGGCGCTGCATTGGGGCTTCTCGGTGCTCAGCGCCATCATCGCGCTCTCGCTGCTGACCCTCCCCTACATCGTCAAGACCACCGAGGTCTCCTTTGCCCAGGTGCCGCGCACCCTGCGCGAGGCCGCCATCGCCCTGGGGCTCTCCCGGATCACCACCATCCGCAAGGTGCTGCTCCCCCCGGCTCTGCCGGGCATCATCTCCGGGATGGTGATCGCGCTGGCGATCTCCACGGGCGAGACCGCTCCCCTCCTCTACACCGCGAGCTTCAGCAACACCAACCCCACGGCCGGCCTCTTCCACAACCCGATCGGGTATCTCACCTACGTCACCTACTACTACGTGCAGCTGCCCGGGGCTCAGAATCAGGCGCTGGCCAGCGCCGCGGCCGGGGTCACCATCCTGCTGGTCCTCCTGCTCATCTTCGGGGGGCGGGCGATCACCGCCCGCCAGCGCAAGATGGTGGCCCGCCTCGACGTCTGACCTGGGCAAGCGCGGGATCCGCCTGGGTGCACGACGGTCGGCCGGCGGGAGTCGAGCCGCGGAGGCCCGCTCCGCCTGGCCCCGCGGCGCAGGATCAGCCCAGCTCCTCGATCCGGCCGGTCTCCAGGAAGATCAGGTCCTCGGCCAGGTTGGTGACCCGGTCACCGATCCTCTCGAAGTTCTGGGCCACCATGATCAGCTTGGTGCCACGGAAGACGGCGTCCCCGTCCTCGGTCATGAGCTGAATGAGCTCGTCGACGATGCGGTGGTGGATCCGGTTCACGCGGTCGTCGCGCGCGGCGATGGCACGGGCCCGGTCGACGTCGCGGGCGATCAGGGCGCTGAGGATGTCACGCACCTGCGCCTGGCACGCCTCGGAGAGCTGGGGGAGGTCGACGTGGGTGGAGAGTGGCGGGAGGTTGGCGAGCTCGCGACCGCTCTTGGCGATGCTGGAGCAGTGATCGCCCATCCGCTCCAGCTCGCTGGCCATGTGGAGGAGGCCGAGGGCCTCGCGGAGCTGGGGGGGCTCCGCGGGATAGGGCAGCGCCTCGAAGGTGAGCGTGCGCACCTCGACGAGGAGGGCATTGACGCGGGCGTCGTCCTGGATGACCCCGGCGCAGAGGTCCACATCGCGCTCGACCAGGCCGGTGGTGGCGCGGGTCATGGCTCGATCGACCTCGTCCCCCATGGTCAGGACGAGGTCGCGCAGGCGCGCCAGCTGCGCGTCGAAGCCGGCAGCGGGCGCCTCGCTCAGGGATCTGGTCTCGACGGTCTCGCTCACGGTGACTGCCAGCTTAGGCCATGGCGCCCGATGGCGGCGACCCCGCCCGGCGGCGGCACGGAGGCGCGATCAGGCCGTCTTCCGACCCGATCAGCACCTCCACCGTCCGCAACCTGGCTGCGCTCAGCCCGCCGGCGCCGGTGCCTCGCGCATCTGGGCAACCCGGATGTGGTTGCCGAAAGGATCTCGCAGCCCGAAGTCGATGCCGTAAGCCTGTTCGGTGAGCTCCTGGGTGATGTCGACACCCTGGCTGCGCAGCTCCTCGCAGCTCCGCGCCGCATCGTCAGTCGTGAAGAAGAGGTGGCCGCCGGTGCGCCCCTTGGTCAGCAGGTCGCGGACCTGCTCGGTGGTCTCGGGGTCGATCATGGGTGGCCCGGGCTTCTCCAGGAGGATCTGCCGATCGGGACTCCCCGGTACATTGACCGTGAGGAAGCGCATGAAGCCGAGGTCGACGTCGGTGTTGACCTCGAGACCGAGCCTGCCCACGTAGAAGTCGAGGGCCTGATCCTGGTCAAGGACGTAGATCTGCGAGATTCTGAGCGAGCTGAGCATCCGGTGTCTCCCTTTCGAATGGTGTGGGCCGATGTGCCCAGGCTACCCGACGCCCCGCGGGCCCGCTTCTCCGAAACTGCTCGGCCGTCCCCACGCCATCGCGAAGCAGGTGGGCACGGATGGCGCCAATGGGCCGCGCGCATCCGCGCCGGCGCCGGCCCGATACTCCGACGGGGTCTGCCCGACCACCTCGCGGAAGGTTCTGCTGAATGTCCCCAGGCTGGCGAAGCCGACATCGAGGCAGACGTCCGTCACGCTGCGGTCGGTCCTGCGGAGCAGGTACATGGCCCGCTCGACACGGCGCCGCTGCAGATAACGATGCGGGGACTCGCCGAAGGCCGCCCGGAAGGAGCGGATGAAGTGCGCCTCCGACATGACCGCGATGGCCGCCAGAGCGGCCACGTCCATCACCTCCGGATAGGCGCGATCCATGGCGTCACGGGCGCGCAGCAGCCGCCGGTTGGATTGCTCGGTGGCGCGGGTCACGGCAGCCGTCGCTCCGCCGGCGCTCCTAG
>PLAK01000160.1:3776-8265 GCA_003134115.1 Candidatus Changshengia sp. | reverse complement strand
CCGCGATCATGTCGAGATCGCCCGGATGCTGCTCGACCGCGACGCAGAAGCCAATAGCGCCGACAACTCCGGTTCGACGCCTCTCGACGAGGCCGCCTGGCGCGGCCACGCGGACATGGCCAGGCTGCTGATCGCCCGCGGCGCGCGGGTCAACGTCCACAATCAGGAGACCGGCGCCACGCCCTTGCACCAGGCCGCGGCATCGAGGGCGAGGTCGAGATCGCCGAGCGCAAGCAGATGCTCCGCCGCTTCGGCTACAAGGCGAGCTGATCCACGCCCGCGCCCTGTCCGGCGTGGGCAGGCCGGCTCAGCGGACGGAGGGCGACAGACGCTCCGCGAGGTAGCGCAGCGCGATCGGGTACCGGTACTCGATCGACATGTGGCCTCCCTCGAAAAGCTCAAACCGGACGTCGGTCACCCCGATCTGCTCCAGAGCCCGCCGGAAGGCCTCGCCTCCCAAGTCGAGGTACCACTCGTCGGTCCGGCCGCCGTCGATGAAGATGGCGCGGAGTGAGCGGAGCGCGTCGGCGTAGCGGGGGGCCATGCGCACCGGGTCCCACTGCAGCCACTGCTCCCACACCTCGGGGATCAGCATGCCGGTGGCGGTGTCGAAGGGCAGCCGGACGGTGCCGTCGGAGTCGGCGGAGTAGGCGGCGGCCATCGCCCAGGCGTTGGCCAGCTCGCCGTCGCCGTCCCGGCTCATCGCCGGCCGGGAGCGGAAGTCCGCCCAGAAGCGGTCGTAGCTGCCCTCGTAGCGGTCGCGCAACACCCGGGCGCACTTGCGGAAGTCGGGCAGGTAGCAGTTCTCGAAGACGGCGTCGCCGGCGTGGTCCGCCATCCCCCCGAAGAGGTCGGGGCGGAGCATGCAGGTGACCATGGCGCCGTACCCGCCGCTCGACTTGCCTGCTATCCCGCGGTGGGCGGCGGCGGCGAGGGTTCGGTACCGGCCGTCCACCCAGGGCACCACCTCCTCGCAGAGGTGGGTGTGGTACATCCCGGTCGCCGGCGAGTCCAGGAACTGGCTGCCTCCCACCGAGGTCCAGCAGTCGACGAACACCACCACCACCGGGGGTGGGGCGTCCTCGCCGCTGAAGAGGGCGTCACAGAGTTCGGGGAAGTTGGGACGGAAGGCGCTCCGCCCATGCCACATGTCGAGCTGGCCGGTGTACCCCTGGATCATGTAGACGGAGGGGTAACGCTGCTCGGGGTGGTCGTCGTAGCCGGGTGGCAGGTAGACCTCTATGGGGCGCACCCAGGGGTCTCCCAGCGAATTGTTCCGCAGGGCGGCGCTCTCGATCACCGACTGCTCGAAGCGGCCCCCCTGGGCGCGCCGCCAGGGAGGGCCGACCGCACGGGCTCCCCCATCTCCGGACTCTGGAACGGACATCTGGCTTCCCCCGATGGGCGTGAGCCGAGGCTGAATCAATTGATCCTACCCGCCGTGACCCGCCCTCGATGCTCAGGCGGCGGTGCGATGCGGAGCCGGGCGCCGGCGCCGGAACGACCCGACGGGGCGGCGCGGGAGGCCCGTCCGGACCGGCTGGGCCGGCTGGAACGCTGGCTCCGGGTGCTCGCTTTCGGCGAGGTAGAGCCATTCGCCGCGCGCGAGGAGTGGTTCGGCGTGGAGACGTGGCAGGCGGGGAGCGCCTCCGCGCTGGAGCTTGTGCCACTGCTCGGCGTCGGCGGTCGAGAGCAGGGTGATGGCCCGGCCCGCGGCGCCGTTGCGCGCGGTGCGGCCGATCCGGTGGGTCAGCCATTGCGCGGTTTCGGGCAGCTCGTAGTTGACGACCAGGCCGACGTGAGGGACATCGAGGCCGCGGGCGGCCACGTTTGTCGCCACCAGGACGTCCACGTGACCGTCGCGGAAGCTGCCGATGGAGCGCTCTCGGGCGTTCTGGGAGAGGTTGCCCTGGAGCTCGGCCACGCGCAGCTGGAGGGTCTCCAGCTTGCGGGCGAGCTTCTTGGCGCCGTGCTTGGTCCGGGTGAAGACGATCGTCCCCGAGCCCGCCGGCTGGAGCTTGAGCAGCGTCACCAGCGAGTCCATCCGTCGCTCGTCGTCGACGTGGAGCACGCCGTGCTCGAGGGTGGGCTCGGCGTCGGCGGCGACCTGCACCCGCCGCGGCTCGCGGAGGTGGCGGTCGATCATGCGCTGCACCCAGTCGGGCATGGTCGCCGAGGCGAGCACGGTCTGACGCGCGGCTCCGACCGCACAGAGGCTCATGATCCGCTCCACCTCGCGGGCGAAGCCGGCGTCGAGCATCTCGTCCGCCTCGTCCAGCACCAGGTACTCGACCGCGGAGAAGTTGACCCGACCCTGCCCCACGAGATCAAGGATCCGCCCGGGGCATCCGACCACGATGTCGGGACCGCCGGCCAGCGCCTGGTACTGCGCCCCGTAGCCGACGCCCCCGTAGAGGACGGCGACCCGTAGCGCCCGGTCGAGACCGGCGATCACGGTGGCGACCTGAAGCGAGAGCTCCCGGGTGGGCCCGACCACCAGGGCGCGAGGTCCCCCGGCGCGGTGGCCCTGAAGGCGCTCGATCATGGGGACGGCGAAGGCGAGGGTCTTCCCCGATCCCGTGGGCGCCGCGATGACGGTGTCATGGCCGGCGAGGAGGTGCGGAAGTGCCTCGCGCTGCACCTCGTTGGGGGCGTCGATGCCCTGCCGGGTGAGCGATTCGAGGGTGCGCGCACGCACTCCGAGTTCTGCAAACGATGTCATGGGTTCTCCGGGCGCACACCAGCCTGGCCGTGTAGTGGCGGCTGGACCGCGCTGGCCCCTCTCGGGGGTGGGAAGCGTTCTTGAGGACCCCGCCGGAAGCGGGGGAGAGGGTTCGCCAAGATGCCGTCGACGTGGTCGACTGGCATTGACGGTAACAGAAGCCCGCCCGCCGGCGGGTTTCGTCATGAATCCGGCGCCGGATGGGCACGGCCGGGAGCGGCGCCTCCGCGGGTCAGCTCGGGGCCGTGGTGACCCTCTCGGCAGCGGAAGCGGAGCCGCCCGGCTGGCATGCGGTGGGCGGCACGGCGGTGGCGGCGAGCGGGGCTCGGGAGAGCTCCGGGCCGGCATGCGCGGCACCGCCGTCACCGTGGCGGCCGCCGTGGCCCGGGACCCCCAGGTGGGGCGACTGGCGGGGGTCGATCTTGATCCGCGGTACCCAGGCGTCGCGCAGCGCCGTCTGGCTGGTCACGACCGGGGGAAGGTCGCCGTGGACCACCTGGGCCAGGCTGACCTCGTCGAGCACGTCCCGGATGTAGGACCTGACCGCCACCCAGACGTCGCGGAGCGCCTCTGTGTGGCCGGTGTAGGCCAGCTGGTCCGGGCGGTAGTCGCCCACCCGGGCGAGCGGCCCGTCGATGACCCGGATGACGTCACCCAGGGTGATGGCGCCGGGGTCCCGCGCCAGCTCAAAGCCGCCCCCGACCCCCCGATGGCTGATGACCAGCCCCTCCTCCTTGAGCTCGGCAAGGATGTTCTGGAGGAATTTGAGCGGGATGTTCTGGTATTCGCCGATGTGCTCCGCGCTGACCGTGCCCGGCCCGTGGGCCGCCAGCTCGATCGCCGCCCGGACGGCGTAGTCGGCCTTGACGGAGACGCGCATGCCGCACATTGTGACCGCAGAGCCGGTGCCCGTACCCTCACTCCCGGCGGAGTGCCGGCGCCCCGGAGACCTCCTGAAGGATCTGCTCCAGCTCCGGCTCCAGGACGAATTTGTGGTCTCCGTCGCCGTCGGCCGGCCTGGGGCGCCGCCCGTTCTCATCCGCCGCCTCGGTCGACCGCGTGGCGCAGCCCGTCACCGACCGCTTCTTCATGCGGCGCTCCCTCTGAGCTCCCGCCGCCATACCATGTTGGGTGCGGCACTCTCGCGAGGCCCACGCGACGAGTGAGCGGCCGGGTGGGACCATCGTGATCGGAGATGCCATGTCGACTTCCGCCGGCTCGGGGACACGGGACGACCCCTGGAGGCTGAGGACAGCGCCGGGGACGTCTGAGTACCAGATGTATGAGGACAGGTCGGCCGATCCTCCCGAGCTGGTGTGCCAGGTCGGCGCCACCCAGCTGCGTTACCTGCTCTCTGCCGTCGAAGACCTCCACGCGATGCTGCAGGCCCACGGTGACTGGATGCCCCTGGGCGGGGCGGACGAGCAGAAGCCTGCCCCGGATGGCACGGTGGAGGCCTGGGGCCGATCGCCGTCCAATCCCGTGGGCGGCTGGTACGGGCTCAAGAAGGGCCTGCGCGGCCGTTTCGGCGTGTACCTGCCGCCCTTGCTGGAGGCCCTGGGCTTGGCCGAGGTGGAGCACAACCCGCGCAACAATCGGATGCGCGCGCGGTAACCCGGCCTTGCTGATCAGAGCCACGGGCGCGCGCTAGGAGGGACATGGGGGACCACCGGCAGGACCCACGGATGGCGCGGGCGCCCCGAGAGACACGTGGGGACCACTCCGAACGATCAACTCGAGGTCTCCAGAGGCGCTCCGCCGCAGGAG
>PLAK01000160.1:0-3762 GCA_003134115.1 Candidatus Changshengia sp. | reverse complement strand
GCCGCACGAGATCGCCAACAGCGCGAGCGATAATCCCGCAGCCGCCGGTATGGGCCGCATCAACCCATCAGCCTCCTACGCCGAATACGGACTGGCCGGTGGTGGGGTTGATCAGCCGCGTCTCACGACAGGCGGCGGTGTCCCCCTCTCAAGAAGTAACGCACCAGCATCACAACCAGACCGATCGCGACGACGAGCGCGACGGTCGGAAGAAGCGAAAGCGCCACGTTCATGTCGCCCTCCAGGTTACCGCCGTCGGGCCGACTTCGCTTGAGTGCGAGGGTCCACGCAAGTCCGGGATCGCACCAATCCGAATCCTAAGGGCAATGACCGCCCGGGATTCCCGCCTCACCTCCCGAGCCGCGTCCATCTTGGAGGCGATCCTGAGATCAGGACCTGGAGCCGACGGGGAGATTCGAACTCCCGGCCAGCGGTTTACGAAATGGCAGGATCAGTGCCGCCGAGTGCCCTCCCGTATTGCGACTAGCCGGGTTGGGCCGCCGGTTGCCGCAGCCTTGTTGGTCAACCTGTTGGTCAGAACAGGCGTACAGGCTACGAACGGGCAGCCTCGTGAGCCTCCCGAAGTTTGGTGATAATCGCGGCGTTTCGCCGGTATAATATCCTCATGATTCCAGTCGTCAGTGCGCTGGAGGCACTCTCTCAGACCCTCGAGGCTCGCGGCCTGCGCTACGAGCTCGTGGCCGTGGGCGGTACCAGCCTTCTGCTCCTTGGTCTCATCGACCGCCCCACCCGTGACCTGGATGTAGTCGCCACGGTGGAGGCCGGCAGGTACCACGCGCTTCCGGATCTGCCATCTCCCCTGGCCGAGGCTGTCCGCGATGTCGGTGAGGTCATGGGCATCGGTCCGAATTGGCTCAACTCGGGGCCGGCCGGGCTGCTGGACTTCGGCCTCCCGGAGGGCTTCGCTGAACGAGCCGAGATTCGCTCGTACGGGGCACTGACGCTCCATGTCGCCAGCCGGGTCGACCAGATTGCCCTGAAGCTCTACGCGGCTGCCGACCAGGGCTTGACCAGCAAGCACATGGCGGACCTTCGCGGCCTGACGCCGACCGGGAGCGAGCTGCTGACGGCGGCACGCTGGACCCGAACTCACGATCCCTCCCCGGGTTTCGCCCAAGAGCTACGAGTGGTGCTGCGGGCCCTGGGGGTCGATGACGATGTCGAGCTATAGAGACGAAGTGCACCGCCTCGTCCTGGGGACGCTGTGGAGCCTCTGGGCGGAGCTGGGACTCAGCGGCTGGGAACGCTGGCACCCGGAGACCGCCGTCGACCTCGAAGCACTCATTCTCGCGACGGCGCGAGGAGGGAAGTCGGACCCGCGTCTTCTCGAGGAGAGCCTGGACTGGTGCGTCTCCAATGGGCGGATCGCGTCGGCGGTCCGGCTGAAGCACCTCGTCGGCACGGCTGACGTCGCAATCAAGCACGCCTTGGGGCGGTTCGCCGCCACGGTGAACGCGCACGCTCCGCTGAGCTGGCCGTCATACGCGGAGCCCGGGTCGAGATACACAAGAACCGGTCGTTCGACACCGCCCGATCTGAGTCGCCCTTCACTCGTCCAGTTGCGCCTGCGCGCGCTGTGGGGCGTGAATTCCCGCGCGGAGGTGCTGCGGGTCATGCTGCCCGAGCATGGCCGCTTCATGGGCGTGACCGAGATCGCGCTGGCGGCAGGGTACGGCAAGGACGCGGTCTCGGACGCTCTCGACAACCTCCAGCGTGGGGGCCTCCTGGCGCGTGCCGGGCAGACCAATCAGCACCAGTATCGGCTTCTTCGCGAGCATGAGCTCCTTGCGTTGGTTGGACCGCTGCCGACTCGAATTGTCGACTGGGTGCTCGTGCTGCCGGTCATGGTCGGAATGCTGGAAGCTGCCGACGTCCCGGAGATGCCGATCCTCGCGCGTGCCAGCGAGCTCTTCCGCCGGTATCGGGAGTGGCAACCGTCGCTTGCCAGGATGGGGATGACCGCCTGGCCCCAGGCCGTTGGCGAGGAGGCTCCGGCGGCGTTTGAGGGATGGTCGCTGGCGGCGCTCCGGCATTGGGCAGGACAGGCGCCGAGCACGAGGTCAGCGTTGCCTTAGTGTTGGTCAAACCTCCCGAGCCGCGTCCATCTTGGAGGCGATCCTGAGATCAGGACCTGGAGCCGACGGGGAGATTCGAACTCCCGGCCAGCGGTTTACGAAACCGCTGCTCTACCACTGAGCTACGTCGGCTGGGGAAGACGGGCACGCGGCGGACCAGCCCGAGTGGGCCATTATCCCAGTTGCGTGAAGACCCGCCGCCCCCGGCCCCGCGCCGCCCTTCCGGGATGACCGCCGAGGCCCTGACCCGCTTCGCCGAGACCGACCGGTTCGAGGTCGCTCTCGACGCGGATGGCCCGCCGCCAGACGACCCGCTCCTGAGCCTGTACGGCGGGCCCCTCCGGGTCCGGCTGGGCACTCCCCGCCTGGTCGCGAACTTCGTGGTCACGGCCGACGGGGTCACCGCTTTCGGCGAGCGCGGCGGCGAGGGCGCCATGGCGGTCAGCCTCCACAGCCCCGCCGACCGCTTCCTGATGGCCCTGCTCCGCTCCGCCGCCGACTGCGTCCTGATCGGGGCGGGCACCCTCCGCGACGATCCCCACCACCAGTGGACCCCGAGCACCCCGGTGCCGGAGCTGGCGGAGGAGCTGGCCGCCCATCGCCTGCGGCTCACCGGGGCTGACGGGCCACCGCCGCTCGCTGTGGTGACCGGGAGCGGCGACCTGCCGGCCGCCCACCCCGCGCTCCGCCATCCAGAGGGCGACGTCTTGGTCATCACCACCGAGGACGGGGTAGCCCATCTCCCCCCGATGCATCCCCGGGTTGCGGTCGCGATCGCGGGCCGGGCGGGTCAGATCTCCGCGGGCGCGGTGGTCGAGGCGGTGCGCACCCACCTGGCGGCCGTCACCGTCCTCTGCGAGGGCGGCCCCCAGCTCTTCGGGCAGCTCCTCGCCGGCGGGTGGGTGGACGAGCTCTTCCTCACCGTCGCCCCCCAGCTCGCCGGCCGCTCCGGGCAGGCGCCCCGGCCCGGTCTGGTCGCCGGTACCGCATTTGCCCCCGGCGAGGCACCGCGGCTCGGTCTGCGTTCGCTGCGCCGCTCGGGCGACCACCTCTTCCTCCGGTACGCCGTCGCACCTCGGGCTTGAAGTTCCTGCGGGCACGTGCCCGCTGAGATTCGGTCCGCCCGCCTCAGGGCGTGCGCGTGCTCGCCGGGCCGGCCGGCTGCGCGACCAGCGCCTCCGGTATGGCTGCGAGCGCCGCGACCACGGGTCGCCGGAGCGCTGCCATCGCCGCGATGGGTATCGCGATCGGGACGGGGGGGCGCGCCGGGGCGGGTGGTGGGCACACCGGCTCGCGTGGGGGCGCGGCAGCGGCCGCCGGCACGGGGAGGGGCCGGGAGACCGGACGCGGCGCCGGGGCTGCGTCCTCGCCGTTGCCGAGCAGAAGACCGCGGCGCNNCCGCAGCGCCCGCGGCGGGCAATCGCCATCGCCGAGCAGGAGACCGCGGCGCACCCGGATGTGCCGCTGCACCCAGAACCAGGCGGCGAAGCCGGCGAGGGTGATCACGCCCTTGTCGGCGGCGCGCTGGAGCAGGGCGGCGGCCACCGCCGCCGGGCCGAGCACCCCCTGGGTTTGGAGCAGGGCGATGGCGGTGGTCTCGAAGCCTCCCACCCCACCTCCGGGGCTGGTCGCGGCGCCGGCCAGGTAGGCGGCGCCGTAGATGAAG
>PLAK01000162.1 GCA_003134115.1 Candidatus Changshengia sp. | reverse complement strand
TGCTCGGTCGCCTGAGCCAGACGGAGGCGCTCGCGGCCGGCACGGGAGCCGCTGTGGCGCCGGGAGTGGGGGCTGAGGCTCCGGCTGGGGTTCGGGTCGGGCCCGCCGCCGGATCGCGGCCCTCCCTGCTGGAGCGGACCATCGCGGAGCTGGGCCGGCGGCGCCGGAGGCAGCGGCTGCGCCGGCGCCTCGGAGTGGCGACCGGCGCCGCGGCCGTCCTCGCCATGGCGGCGGCGGTCGGCGTGCTGGTCGTCACCCGGCCGGCTCCGGCAGCTCCGGCGGCCGTCGCCGTCGCCCATCTGTCCGGAGCGTATCAGGGCAGTGGGGTCACGGCCAGCGCCGAGCTGTACGCCGAGAGCTGGGGGACCTCCATCCACCTCGACGTCTCCGGGGTCACCCCGGGAGATCAGTGCGAGCTGGTGGCGATCGGGCAGAACGGTGCCCAGCAGGTGGCGGGGACCTGGAAGGTGGGCTACACCGGTGGGGTGGAGATCGACGGGGCCACCGGGATCTCTCCGGGCCAGCTCTCGTCGCTGCAGATCGTCACCACCTCAGGCTCCGAGCTGGTGGCGCTCCAGGGCTGAGCCGGGGCTCGAACGGCGACGTGCCTACGCGGGTGGCTCCAGCGCCTCCAGGCGCAGCTCGAGCGGCGGATGGGTGGCGGCGATGACCCGATCCCAGCCCGACTGGCCCGGTTCCAGCTCCCCGAGCAGGCTGAGCGCGCGATGGAGCGCCTCGCCCCGGCCGGTCGCCGCCACCGCGGCGTCGGTCGCGTACTCCTGGTCCCGCGAGGCGACAGCGACGATCGGCCGGATGATGAGCCGGACCAGCAGCCAGGCCGGCCAGAGCACCAGCCACCCGACCAGCGCGATGAGCCCGTTCCCCTGCTCAGTGAGCCGGTATGCGGCGTTGTAGAGGACCACCAGGGGCAGACCGCAGCAACGGATGAGCAGGTCGCCGGTGCCGTCACCCGCCGCCCAGTGGTGGAGACCGTGGCAGAGCACCGCATCCAGAACGGCGTCCCCGGCCGGCCCATCCCCGATCTCGTCGCCGAGGAGGCTGCGCCCGATGATCAGATGGCGGGCGCACACCCGCACTCGCAGGTCGTCGCCGTCCGCCATCAGCACGAGCGGCAGCGAGGCCAGCCCCAGGTCCGCGGCCTCCACCTCGAGCAACGGCATCACTCGCGACGCCTCGCGCCGGCTCAGGCGGCGGCAACCGCGGAGCCGTAGCAGCCGCGGCTCCAGCGCCACGCAGGCTGCGAGCAGCGCCAGCGTCACCAGCAGACCCCCGCAGAGTGCGGCGAGAAACTGCAGGGGCTCATCGACGACCAGGGAGACGACGCTCGACACCAGCCCGACGGCGGCACCCCGCAGGACGCCACCGACGATCGAGAGCGCCGCACCACCCGGACTGGTGCCGTTGCCGCCGATGAGGGCCGCGCTGATCGAGGCGCCGAGGGCGGAGAGGAACGCGCCGGTGAGGGCATCCGCCACCAGCAGCCAGACCGCGAGCCACACCCCCGACCAGGCGCAGACCAGGGTGACCGCTGCCGCCGCACCGCGCCTGCGGACCCCGGCCGCCATCCAGCCGGCCGGCCCGGGTTGGCCGGACGGACCGCCAGCTGGGGGTGGCGTCGGCGGCGCGCTCAGGGGAGGGGCGGACCCGATGGGGGAGGTCACGTCGCGCCCACCGACACGGGTGGGAGCACCCGGAGGGTGGCCACGCGCCGGCCGTCGACGATGCTCAGCACCACCGCCTCGCCCGTCGCCAGCTGCTTCATCACGTTGGGATCCACCGTGTGGCGATCGACCGCGCGGACCGACCTCCGGGCGGCCTCGCCGTCGTCCCCCACGGTGCGGGTCACCTGGACGCCCCTCTGCGTCCCGATGACGCGGGCGACCGCCTCGGCGTCGTCGGGACCGATCCGGTGGGCGATGACGACGCCGGCACCCAGCAGGGCGCTGCGCAGCGCGTGCGCGGTGTGCGGGTCCGGGAGCTGCTGAGTGCTGACCACCGTGCTGACTCGCGCCTCCCGGGCCTGACGCAGGAGGTCGTTGATCTGCTCGGGATCGTCCAGAGCCGCGAACTCGTCGAGCACCAGCATGGCCGGGGCTGTGTCGGGCTGCCGGAGCCGCTCGAAGGCCGCCTGCTTGAGGTCTTGGATCAATACCCGGGCCATCAGCGCGGTGTCCTGGCTGACCGCCAGGGCGGGCAGGCTGAGGTACGTGATGCCCGGGGAGGCGAGCGCGGCGGGCAGATCCAGCTGCGGGCCCTCGCCCTCGAAGACGGCCCCGTACTCACCGTGGAGGAGGGCGCCGAGACGGCTGCGCATCCCTTCGAACGCATCGGCGGTGACGCCCCCACGCTTGGCCAGGTCGACCAGGTCGTCGGCCAGCTCCGGGGTGACGTCGCGGGCGCGGTGGGCCAGGCCCGGCATCCGGGTGCGGTCGAGCTCGCGGCGCAGCCGCCGGATGGTCACCGGCTCGCCCAGCCCCTGGAGGACGCCCACCAGGATGGAGATCGTCTCCATGGCGATGACCCGGTACACCTGGCCGGCCGGGCCGTGGGTGAAGGCCGAGACCAGCTTGTCCGCGATCTGCGCCCGGCTGCCCACCGCGCAGGGGGTGTAGCCGAGCGTTCCCGGTGCGCCCGGGACCACCTCGCGGTAGTCGAGCCCACCGGCGGCGGCCAACCGCCGGGCCGCGGCTCGCAGGCTCGCCCCCTTGGCGTCGACGAAGAGCAGGGCCACTCCGCAGGCGACGGCCCCCTCCGCAAGCCGTTCGGCCGTGGTCGTCTTCCCAGAACCGGTCAGCCCCAGCAGGGTGACGTGCTGCGCCATGCCCCTGGGGACCGCGATGTCGAAGGGCCTGCGGGTGACGCTGTCGACGCCGAGCCGGATGTGACCGGCAGGATGCGCGAAGGCGTCAGGGGATGGCGGCGGAGGTGGCGTCGGAGCCCGCGGGGCATGGCCAAAAGGCGGCATTCGGCGCGGGATCGTCTCACGGTGACCGATCGCTCCGGGAGAGCACCAATCGCCGCAGTGGACGACGAGCTGCTCAGCGTTGGGCGATCGGTGCGCTGGCTGCGATCCGGCGCAACCGGGGCTCGATCAGGTGCTCCAGCCCCCTCGCGGCCACCAGCATCCGCGTCCGCGACACGGCCGCTTCGCTCGGGAGGTACCACCAGACGGTGTCGACGTCGCGGTCCACCGCGTACGCGCCGGCGAGCAGGTCGAGCCGGGCCGATCGCTTCGGGGTCAGGTCCAGCTCGACGGCGACCCGGGTGCCGCCGGCGAGCCGAAGGAGGCCGTCCGGAACCCGTCGCTGCCGCTCCCAGCGCCCGCCGGCGCGGGCGGACCGCATCCGGTCCCTGCGCAGCTCCCGCTCGGTCGTCCAGGCACTCCCAGGGTGGGCGGCCAGCAATTCCTCCGAAAGATCGACCAGGGCCACGTTATGGGCGATCCGGGCCAGGTCGAGCGAGGCCGGCGCCAGGTCGCAGCCGGCGAGCCGGGTGCCCGCCGGTGTGGCGCGCACCACGGGCGGCGCCGCCACCAGCACGCGCTCCCTGACCAGCAGTCCGGCGGCCTCCAGCCCGCGGAGGCGGCGGAGCGCCGGCGGAGCGGAGGTGAAGAAGCGGGCGGCGAGCTGGTCGGGGGTGACCATGCCGTGGCGCACGGTGAAGCGCAGGACCCCGAGGTCGCGCGGTGTGAGCCGCACCGATCAGCCTCCGACCACACGCACGGCGCGAGACGGTAGCGCGGCAGCGTCAGCCGCTGCGTGGGCACGCCAGGGCTGACGGCAGAGGGTGAGGCCGCACACCTCGCGCGCACCGCCTTGGAGCCGGAGCGCCCGGGCCACCTCATCAAGCGTCCGGCCGTCGGTGAAGACGTCGTCGACGACCAGGATCCGCCTCCCGGCGGTCCGGCTCCGATCGGGCACGTCGAGTGCGGGGCGGAGCTCTTGCTCGGCGACCCGGCGGCGCTCCCGGTGATCGAGGCGGGCGAGCCGCGGGGTCGGCCGCATCTTGACGATGGCGGGGACGGGACCGGTGTCGAAGGGCCAGGCCCGTCCGGACGGGACCAGGTGTGCGGCCTCGACCAGCATGGATCGCGTGTGGTCGAAGTCGCGATCGCTCCGTCCCACGAAGGTCGGGCTGGCGGTGATGAGGTCAAAGGGCTCCACCAGATGGCGCCGCCTCTCCATCAGCTCGGCCAGCATCCCGCCGAATACGGGCGCCCACTGCCGCGCCCCCCTGTACTTGTAGGCGTTGAGGGCGGCCTCCACGGGGCCGGACCGTACCGCTGCCGCGATGTTCCAGCGGAACCACCGCGTGGCACTGGCGCAGAGCGGGTTGGGACAGCGCGCCGTCCCCGCCATGAACGGCCTTTCGCACACTCTGCAGCGGGAGGCCGCGGGCTCGCGGAGGGTGGCGGGAGGTGGGGGCGGAGCATTCATGGTGGTGGCGAATACACAGGATCGATGGTAGCGGAGCGGCGGCTGCGACCGTTCCTGGAGTCGGGTCGGGTTGGTGTCCAACCCCCACTTTCTCGTGCCGTTCGGCCACCATGAGCCGACCGATCGGGCCGTACCGAGGAGACCGCGAGATGGACATCACCCGTGCCGATCATGGGAGGGCGGAGCGCGGGCCGGAGGACTGGTTCGCCGGTGAGGTGGAGATGGAGGAGCTGGCGCCGGCACACGAGTCGGGTGGGGTTCAGCTGATGAAGGTCCACTTCGGGGCAGGGTCGAGGACCGCGTGGCACAGCCACCCGGCTGGACAGCTGCTCCACGTCACGGCCGGATTTGGATTGGTCCAGAGCGTCGGTGGAGAGGCAGAGGGGATCGGGAGGGGTGACACCGTGTGGGCGGGGCCGGGCGAGTGCCACTGGCATGGGGCCACGGCCCAGCACGCCCTGACCCACCTGGCGATCCAGGAGCCGGGGACGACCTGGATGGAGCACGTCAGCGACGAGGACTACGCCGCCGCGGCGGCTGCGGCCATGGGCTCCTGAGCCCGGGGACCAGGCGCCCCACCGCCCGGCACCCCACGGCCCGGTAGCACCACCATCAGCTCGCCGGACCCCCCTCGCGGGGGGCACGGCCCCGGGCGGCGGCGAGTACGGGCGACTATGCTGGGTCGGCCCGGTCCGGCCCCCGGGGAGCTCACAGCGGGGATAGAGCCGATGCCCGTCACGCGCATGAATCACGCCGTCCTCTACGTCCGGGACGCCACCCGAACCGCCGACTTCTACCGCGAGGTGCTCGGCTTCCGGGTGGTTATGGAGATGGCCGGGGGAGGGGCGATCTTTCTCCAGGCTCCGGCGAGCACCAACGACCATGATCTCGGGCTCTTCACGGTGGGGGAGGGTGCCGCCGCCTCGGGCGCCGGCCGGAGCACGGTGGGGCTGTACCACATCGCCTGGGAGGTCGACACGCTGGACGAGTTGGAGCGCATCGAGACCCTCCTCGCCGAGCGAGGCGCCCTGGTGGGTGCGACCGACCACGGCACCACCAAGGCGCTTTACGCGCACGATCCCGACGGCCTCGAGTTCGAGGTCTCCTGGTTGGTGCCCGCCGCCCTGATCACCAAGGACTCCCACGGACGAATGGCGCCGCTCGACATCGCCGCGGAGAAGGCCCGCTTCGGCGGAGCCACCCGGGGAGGCGTGGGAGTCTCCATCCCGGCCTGAGCCGGAGCCTCGGGGGGCGCACTGCCGCCCGGGTCAGTGGAGGAGGTCGACCACCTCGCGAGCCGCCGCGGACATCTCCGGGTTCAGCTGGTGGAAGGTCCAGATGCCCCGGCGCGTGGAGACGATCAGTCCTGCCTCGCGGAGCTTCGCCAGGTGATGGCTGATGGTGGGCTGGCCCAGGTCGAAGGCCGCCGTGAAGTCGCAGACGCAGACTGGGTCGGTGGCCTCGGCGAGCATGTGGATCATCTGCAGTCGCGTCGTGTCACCCAGGGCGCGAAAGACGGCGGCACACTCCTCCGCGTCGGGCCCGGGAATGCGCGGCGCCACCGGCTGGCAGCAGCCCCGGATGCGCAACGGGATCGGGTCACGGGTGGGGGTTGCGGTGGCGCCGGACATGGCCCCATTGTACGCATTGACAAGCGTCGATGAGACCCGTTATGCTCCGGGCGACCGATCGACATATATCGATGTGAGGAGGCGGTGATGGGAGTCACGGGGAGCGACCGGGCAGAGGGGGAGAGGGTTCGCGAGGCGGTCCGGGAACGCTACGCATCGGCTGCCAACGCGGTCACGGGCCGTGGGGTGGCGGCCGAGTCCGTGCTGCCCACGACCGACACCGGCGCGTCGTGCTGCGGGGGTGGGGCCACGGTGGAGGCCTCGTGCTGCAGCCCGTCGGCGCCTGCCGATGTGAGCCGTGACCTGTACTCGGTCGACGAGGTGTCGGCGCTGCCGCCCGCGGCCGTCCTCGCCTCTCTCGGCTGTGGCAACCCCACGGCCCTGGCCGAGCTGAAGGCCGGAGAGGTGGTGCTCGACCTCGGCTCCGGCGGCGGCATCGACGTGCTGCTGTCGGCACGGAGGGTTGGGCCCACGGGCTTCGCCTACGGCGTCGACATGACCGACGAGATGCTGGAGCTGGCCGAGCACAACGCCGAGCAGGCGCAGGCCACCAACGTCAGGTTCCTGAAGGGCACGATCGAGGAGATCCCGTTGCCAGCGCGGGCGGTCGATGTGGTCATCTCCAACTGCGTCATCA
>PLAK01000113.1 GCA_003134115.1 Candidatus Changshengia sp. | reverse complement strand
AGGACCGAGCGAACGGGTGGCGCGGGCGGCGAGGTCACTCTGAACCCTCCATCCCGGACCGAGCAGCTGGGCGGCAACCGCCTCCATCTCCTCTCGGAATGCGGTGGCGGTCGCGAAGCGCGCCTCCGGAACGCCGGCGAGTGACCGGTTGACCAGGCGTACCAGGGCTTCGGGCCCGCGCACCTCGCCGCCCTCCTCCGGGCGCATGCCGCTGACCAGCTCGCGGAGCAGGGCTCCCGTGGCGTAGAGGTCGGCGTCGACGCTCGGGGCGCCTCCTTCGGGCGGTTCCACCGCGGGCCATCCGGGCATGGCCGGGTCGGCGGCGAGCACCGCGGCCACGCCGAGCTCGGTGATGCGGGCGGCACCCGCCGGGGTGATCACGATGACATCGGGCGAGACGTCTCCGTGGGCGATGCCGGCCCGGTGGATCCCCTCGAGACCGGCCAGCACGGAGTCGACGATGAGCATCACCGCGGGCAGGGGGAGGGAACCCTCGGGCCCCATCAGGGCGGGCAGGCTCCGGCCGCGGACCAGCTCGGTGACGACGTAGAGGCGCTGCCCGCTCCGGACCAGGTCGTAGACGGCAGCCACGTTGTAGTCCGCGACGGTGGCGGCCAGCCGGCCGGCGAGTGCCAGCCGCTCCACGAATTCCGGGCGGTCGAGGAGCGGGCTGGGGACCTCCTCCAGTTCGACCGGGTGACCGCTGGGGCGGTAGCGGCCGGCACTCCGCGGGCCCATCAGCCCCTCGCCGATGACCGCGCCGACGACGTAGTCGCCGGTCACGTCCGGGCCGCTCTCGCCGCGTCCCCGCGGACCGGCGCTGTGGCTGAGGTGAGCGGGTCGGTCACGGCGGCCCAATGTAGCAGCCGCCTGCTGAAGCCCGTGCCGCCGCCGGCGGCGGGCAACGGTCCGAATCGGGCCGCCGCATATACTCCGGCGACGATGGACCTTCCGATCGAGGTGAGCCCTCAGGAGGCACACGCCGCCCTCGCCGGGGGCGCCTTTCTGCTCGACGTCCGGGAGCCGTGGGAGTCGCAGGAGCGGCGGATCCCCGGCGCCGTGCTGATCCCCCTGGTCGAGCTCCGAGGCCGCATCGGCGAGCTCCCCGAGGACCGCGACATCTACGTCCACTGCCGCGTCGGTGGGCGGAGCCGCCGCGCCGTCGACTACCTCCGGCAGGCCGGCCGTCCGCGCTCGGTCAACGTGGCGGGCGGCATCGATGCCTGGGAGGAGGCCGGACTTCCGGTGATCCGTTAGTCCCGCGGGTTCCCGGTCTCAGTGGTGGAGGTCCAGGAAGATCAGCACGACGAGCGCCACGAGGACCAGGACGAGCGCGGTGACCACGGCGGCGAACGGCACGTTGACCCCGCTCGACCGGCTGCGTGAGAGCACCGGTCCCGCCGGCTCCGGGAGGGACGCGCCCGTCCGGAGCGCCGGTGGGGCCATGGGTGCGAGCGGTTGCATCGCCGCGGCGAGAGTCCAGGGTCTGGTCGAGACCAGCGCGGCCTGCCCTCCGGGTAGCAGCGGCAACCCCGGTCGCCCGGTGGCGGCCGGTCCGGAGCTCGCTGTGGCCGGCCCGGGGGCGGCGCTCGTCTCGGCGGTGGCGCTCGTCTCGGCGGTGGCGAGGATCGGGGCCGGTGGGGCCGGTGGCGCCGGTGGTGTCCGCTCCCCGCTGCCCTCGGGTGCGGGCTCCGAACCATCCACGGGCCGGCCGCTGGCGATCGCCGTCTCGGGGGAAAGGCCGGGGATGCTCGGAGGTGCCTGATCGAGCGTCGGGCCATCGCCCTCCCCGCCGGCCAAGGGCTGTGACGGGGGGGCGGTGCGGAACCGCTGGGCGCCGGCGTTTCCCGAGCCGCCGGTGAGGCCCGGGACCGCCGCGGCTCCGCGGACCGGCCCGTCCAGCCTCCATCCGGGCAGCTCCGCCAGGGTGGGGAAACGCGAGGGTTGTGAGGACGCAGCCCGGCTCCAGGCCGGTGCGCTCTGATCCTGTGCCGCGATCTCCGCGGCCGTGATGTCACCGGTGGGGAGCTTGCCGCCGGCGATCTCGGGCGCGCCGCGGCCGGTTTCCCCGGCCTCCGGAGCTGGGGGCGGTGCGGGCGGAGCCGACATCCAGGCGAGATCGTCGGCCGCCTCCACGGGTGGTGGCCCCGCCGGCGATGGCCAGATCGGGGGCAGCGGCGCCGGGTGATGGTGGGAAGCGGGCGGCACAGCCGGCCCGGGCACGCCCTCCTCGGCTGCTCCCACAGCCGTCGGCAGGCCCGGCGGGAGGGCCCATCCGCCTCCGGGCGGCGGAACCGCGTCCGCGGCCCCCGGCGGCGGGGGCCACCCCTGCCCGGTGGCAGGCGGTTCGTGCGCCGGCGGGGAGACCCACTGCTCGGAGGCGTCCGCGGGCTGCGGCGGGAAGGTTGGCGGGTCCGGCGCCGTGCTCCGCTCAGGCCACTCATCCCAGCCCCCGGCTGCCGTCGACAGGTCCGACATGAAGGGCCAGAGCTCGGTGATCGTCGGTGGCTCGGCTGGGGAGGCCCGTTGTTCCAGAGCGGCCGGGGGCTCGGGCGGAGCGACCCACTCCTCGTGAGCCGCCGGAGGCTCGGGGGGGGCGCCCCGGCCACCGGGCGTTGCTGCCGGCTCCGACGGGGGTGGCCATCCACCCGACAGCGCCACCGGATCAGGTGGAGAGGGCCACGGAGCGCTCGCTTCCGGCCCGGGAGGTGAGGTCCGGTCCGAGGCTGGCGCCATCTCCGGCCACAGCTCCGCGGGCGCCTCCGACTCCGGTGCGGCCGCCCAGGGCCGTGGGGGCGGAGCCGGCTCCGCGGCGGAGAATCCCCGCCCGAACGGTGCCGCCGGCTCCGGGGCCGCCGTCAGCGGCGCGACGACCGGGGGAAGGGGCGGGAGGTAGCTGGGCGAGAGGGAGATGAGCTCCTCGTCCGGGGCATCGTCCCGTTGTGGGGGAGAGGGGGGCTCGTCCGCTTCTCCATCCGGACCAGGTGCCGGCGCGGCATCCGCATCGGCACCGGGGCCGGGCGCGACCGCCTCGCGCGCCTGGGCGGCCGGCTCGTCCGGGACCGGGGGAGTCGTGGCGGGAACCGGATGCGGGCCCGGCTCCCCGGCCAGTTCGCCGAGGTCGGCGAGGAGGGAGCTGACCTCGGCGCGGAAGAGGTCCCGGCCTCGCGAGCTTGCTGCCGAGCGCTTGTTCGCCATGACGGCTCAACTTACCCCCAAAGGGGTCAGATCTGAAGGGCTGTTTTCGACGTGTGACGAGATGGCAGCCGCGGAGATCCGACGTCCGGCCGGCGCGACGCGTCGCCGGACGCGAGCGCGATGGGTGCCCCGGGGGAGGTCACCCGCCGGAGGGGGGCACCTCGACCACGTGGATGTCGCGCAGGTTGCGGAGCCGCTGGGCCACGTCGAGGCCGTAGCCGACGACGAAGTGGTCGGGGATGTCGAAGCCCCGGAAGTTGATCTCGACATCGCGGATGCGGCGGCTTCGCTTGTCCAGGAGGGAGACGAGCCGGAGCGAACGGGGGTGATGGGTGGCGAGATGCTTGCGGAGGAACGCGGTCGTCATGCCGGTGTCGATGATGTCCTCGACCATCAGGACGTCGCGGTCCTGGAGGGTCATGCTCACGTCCTTGACCAGCTCCACCGACCCCGAGCTGGTGGTGGCGTCGCCGTACGAGCGGCAGGCGACGAACTCGAGCTCGACGGGGACGGTGAGCGCCCGGGCCAGGTCGGCGGTGAAGAGGATCGACCCCTTGAGCACGCAGATCAGGACGAGCGGCTGCTCCAGGGAGGTGTAGGCGGCGTCGATCTCGGCGGCCAGCTCCTCCACCCGCCGCTGGATCGCGTCGCGCTCGATGAGCACGCCACCGACAGTGAGGTCGCCGACCTGGATCACGCGACAGAGTGTAGCCGCGCGGTGGAGGGGTCCCGAGCCGCAGCCGTTGCGGGGCCGCCGAGGTGGCCGGTGCCTACTCGGCGGCGAGCTCGGCCCAGCGCTCGTAGAGCTCGGCGAGCGCCCCGGTGAGGCGGTCGTGCTCGCGTCCGACCTCGGCTCCGACCGTCGGGTCGGAGAAGGTGGTGGGGTCGAGCAGGCGCCGGCGGGTCTCCGCCAGCGCAGCCTCGGTCTCCGCGATCTCGCCCTCCAGGCGGCGGCCGGCAGCGGAGAGGGACCGGGCCGCGGCGCGCACCTTGCGCCCGACGGCGGGCGCGCTGGGCGGAGCAGGCGGTGGCCCGGAGCGGCCGTGTCCGGCGCGGGTGTGCCCGTCGTGGCCGCGCCCGCCGCCGTCCCGATCGGAGCGGATGCGCCCGCCCCGGTCCCGACCAGCTCCCTCCCCACGACTGACCGTGGCCGGCCCGGCGGCCACCGCGGTGGCGCCCCCACCTCCGGGCCGGCGCTCGCGCTGACGATCGGCGAGGAGTGCCGTGTAGCCGCCCATGACCTTGCGGACCCTCCCGCCCTCCTCGATGGCCCAGGTCTCGGTCGCCAGGGCGTCGATCAGCGCTCTGTCATGCGACACCAGGACCAATGCTCCCGGATACTTGGTGAGCGCTCCCTCCAGCACCTCCTGCGCGGGCAGGTCCAGATGGTTGGTGGGCTCGTCGAGGAAGAGGAGGTTGGTCGGCTCGAGCGCGAGCTTGCCCATCAGCAGGCGGGCGCGCTCCCCGCCCGAGAGATCGCCCACCCGCCGATCGACCTCGTCTCCCGAGAAGAGCAGCGCCCCCAGCATGTTGCGACCCCGCTCGGGGCCGATGGGGTGGTCGGCGAGCAGATCCTCCATCACCGTGCTGTCCTGATTGCTCGCAAAGCTCTGGGAGTCGGTCACCTGGCCGCGGCCCAGGTCCTGGCGGTAGAGGCGGAACACCGTCCGCGGGCCCAGCTCGACGCGCCCCTCCAGCGCCGGCAGCTCGCCGGCGAGGGTGTGGAGGAGCGTCGACTTCCCGCTCCCATTGGCCCCGACCACGGCGATCCGGTCCCCGGGGGCGAGGGTCAATGGCGGCAGCTCCAGCAGCGGTCCCTCCCGCCCCACCACGAGTCCCGACGCCTTGAGGGTGACCCGTGAGGAGGGGGCGGTGGCGAAGCGGAGCCGGGGCCGCCGATCGTCGGGGGGTGCGGACACCCGGGGCAGGCGGTCCAGCTTGGTCTGACGTCCCCGAGCCTCGCGGGCACGCTGGCCGGCGCGGTAGCGGCGGATGAATTCCTCCTGATGCCGGATGTGGTCCCGCTGCTCCTCGAACTCCTTGAGGCGCCGGGCCCGGCGCTCCACGCGGAGGCGGACGTAAGCGCTGTAGTTGCCCGGGTACTCCTCGGCGGTGCCGTGGTTGAGCTCCAGCACCCCGGTGCAGACGTGGTCGAGGAACCGGCGGTCGTGGGAGACCAGGACGAAGGCGGTGGCCACCCCGGCCATGAAATCCTCCAGCCACTCGATGCCCTCGAGGTCGAGGTGGTTGGTCGGTTCATCAATCAAGAGAAGATCGGCATCCGCCACGAGCAGCTTGGCGAGCTCCACCCGTCGTTGCTGGCCCCCTGAGAGCTCGGCGGGGTCCCGGCCTCGCTGTTCCTCATCGATCCCGAGCCCACCCAGCGCCTCACGCGCGCGCGCCTCCAGCTCGTACCCGCCGGCATCCTCGTAGCGATGCTGGAGGTCGCCATAACGGCTCAATTGGCCCTCCAGCTCCGGCCCCTCCCGGCTCATGGCGCTCTCGAGGAGGGAGAGCTCGCGGCGCATCGCGGCCAG
The DNA here is from genome assembly GCA_003134115.1 of Candidatus Changshengia sp. GTDB lineage: Bacteria > Chloroflexota > Dormibacteria > Aeolococcales > Aeolococcaceae > Changshengia. Next base: position 8,144 of record PLAK01000113.1, on the reverse strand, counting down.
GTCGAGCCGCGACGCCATCACCTCCTCGAGGACGGTCTTTGCGACCGGGACGGGGGCGTCCTGGGGGAGGTGGGCGCTGCGGAGCCCGCGCTGGCGGTCGATCTGCCCCTCGCTCGGCTCCAGCTCGCCGGCCAGGACGCGCAGCAGTGACGACTTCCCGGCCCCGTTGGCGCCCACCACGGCGAGCCGGGCGCGGCGCTCCAGGCGCAGGTCGAGGCCGGAGAAGATGGTGTCGGCGCCGTAGGCCACGGCGAGCTGCGAGACGGTGACGAGCGGCATGGTTTGGCCACATGCTGGCACAGCCCCGCGGGGTCGCTGCGGGAGCGGCGGGTCGCGCCGCTACCATCGGCCCGACCATCCGCGGAGGAGACCATGACCGGCCTCGACTACGTCCACGGCTACTCGGCGAGGGAGGCGGAACGTCTCACCGACCAGGCGGACGCCCTCGCCGCCCTGCTCCACGACGGCGTCGCCTTCCAGGCCGGCGAGAGCGTGCTCGAACCCGGGTGCGGGGTGGGCTCCCAGACCGTCCATCCCGCCGCGCACAGCCCGCATGCCCGGATCGTCTCGGTGGACCTGTCGGAGACATCGCTCCGCGAGGCACGACGTCGCGTGGCGGACGCCGGCTCCACCAACGTGACTTTTCGGCAGGCCGACATCCACCGCCTGCCCTTCGAGGCCTCGTCCTTCGACCACGTCTTCGTCTGCTTTCTGCTCGAGCACCTCGCCGAGCCGGCGCTGGGCCTGGCGGAGCTTCGCCGGGTGCTGAGACCGGGAGGCAGCATCACCGTGGTGGAGGGGGATCACGGCTCCGCGTACTTCCATCCCGACAGCGAGGCGGCACGCCGGGCGATCGGCTGCCTGGTGGAGCTGCAGGCCCGCTCCGGGGGCGACAGCCTGGTCGGGCGCCGGCTCTACCCACTGCTGACCGCCGCGGGCTTTCAGGGCGTGCGGGTAGAGCCCCGCATGGTTTACGTGGACGGCTCGCTCCCCCACCTCGTGGAGGGGTTCACCCTGAGGACGTTCACGGCCATGGTCGAGGGCGTGCGCGCGGAGGCCCTGGGGCAGCACCTGATCTCCGAGGTGGAGTGGGAACGGGGCGTCGCAGACCTGCATCGCACCGCCGAACAGGACGGCGTCTTCTGCTACACCTTCTTCAGGGCGGTGGCATCCCGGTAGCGGAGAGCCGCCTCGCGTGCTCGGCCCGCGCGGTCGCACCGTCTGCCGTCCCCCCGTCGCGCACGGGTGTGCCCGCCAGCGCCCCCTCCCGCGCCAGGATGCGGCGGAGGATTGCCACCGAGGCGGCGTAGGTCGAGTCCATGCCGAAGTAGGAGAGCCCGCGCGCGCCCAGCGTCCGCGCCTGGGTGAACGGAGTGTCCGAGGCGTAGTGGATGATCCCGAAGTCGAGGGGCAGCTTGGAGAAGTTGACCGGTTCGCCGGTCGGGTAGCGTCCCGCCTCGCTCATCTCGTAGATGGCGTTGCAGTAGGGACCGGCCTCCATCTCCACGACCGTGAAGGCCTCCCGGTAGTAGAAGTCGAGGTAGCCGCGGTTCTGCAGGAAGGTGCTCTTGACCGACACCGCCCGCTGGTTGTCCAGGCCGCTGCCGAAACGGATGTAGGGCGCGATGTCGGCGACCGTGAACGCGTTGTCGAGCCAGTAGGTGCAGCCGCTGTGCTCGTCGTGGACGACGCTCGAGATCATCACGTCGCCGACGTCGGCGTTGAGGGTCGCCGCCTTGCCCAGGATGTAGACGCCGCGCAGCTCGGCCGCGGTCTCGCCCACCTCGCGCAGGATGTTGTAGGCGGCTAGTCCCAGCGGGTAGTCGATGTTGACGATCACCGCCTGGCTGCTGCGCAACCGCGCGGCGTCGACCGGTCCGAGCCGGGGATCGAAGTTGGCCGGGTCCAGCCGGTCGAGCGGTATCACCTGGGCGGCGACGTCCAGGGCGGTGCGGCTGGCCACTCCCTGGACCCCCTGCTCCCGCTCCTCGTGACGGAGGCGGCCCCGCTCGTCGGTCGCGATGCTCCCGGTGTGGAGCCGGGCGGCGTAGTAGAGGAAGTTGTTCCAGTCGCCCTCGGCGAGACCGTTCCGGAAGCGCTCCAGCTCTCGACCGAGGTCGACCGGCCCGCGGGACTCGACCATCTCCACCAGCGAGGCCTCGTGCTGGCGGGCCACCCCGGTGACGAGGTTGGCCAGGCTGTGAGAGTTGCTGCTCACGAAGTAGAGAGGACGGTCGAGAAGGGAGTGGCTGCGCATCGTCCCGGTCACCTGCTGCCACCAGCGGCGGGTCACCCGGGCGTAGCCGATCTGGGTGCCGCCGAGCATGCGTACCCGCATCGACTTCTTTCGGGTGGCGACCAGGCGGAGGCGCTCGGCGAACGCTGCACCCCAGATCTCCTGGAGCTGCGTCCAGTCGTCCTCCCGGCCTCCGCAGACGCTCGACAGCCATGCGGGTGTGGGCTCGTCGGGGATGGCGGCGGGGCCGAGCGAGGTGCGGAGCTTGTTCCACTCGATCTGGAAGGCGACCAGGGTGGGGATGAGGTCGTCGACGTCGGTCTCCGACGCGATCAGCACCGCGAGCGTCCCCTTGCCGTCGTCGTACCACCGCCGGCGCCGTCCGGGTGCGGACGCCTCGGCCCAGTCGATGAGCTGGAAGTCATTGCGGGCAAAGACCTCGATGGCCTGGCCCATGACCACCCGCTCCGCCCGCATCACCGAGGCCGGCAGCCGCCGCATCGCGTAGAGGAAGGCGCCCAGGTCGGGCTCGGAGGAGGCCGCCAGGCTGTGCAGGCTCGACCCCATGGCCCGATGCGAGGCCTCGAGCACGCGCAGCGGGGTCTCGCCGGTGGATCGGAGAAGCGTCGTATAGGTGCGGTGGTACACCTCGACGGCCTCGGCCATGGTCGCCTCACTGCCGGTGGGGATGGGCTGGGTCGGGTCGTCCGGGCCGGACGAGGGACGCTGCGGGGTGCGGAGCGGCATCGGTCCATTCTGGCGCACCCCGGCAGGGGTCTCGGGTCGGAGGCTGCGGGTCAGCCCCTATCCTTGGGCTCATGGGACGCATCGCAGTCACCGGTTCGGTCGCCTTCGACACGATCATGGTCTTCCCCGGGCGCTTCGGCGATCACATCCTCCCCGAGAAGACCCACCTCATCAACGTCTCCTTCCTCGTCAACCGGCTGGAGCGACGCCGGGGCGGGACCGCGGCCAACATCGCCTACACCCTGGCCCTCCTCGGCGAGCGGCCGATGCTCTGCGCGGCGGTCGGCAGCGACTTCACCGAGTACGGCGCCTCGCTGAGCCGGACCGGTGTCGACACCTCGGCGACGCTCGGCTGCGACGACGTCCCCACCGCCTCCTGCTTCATCACCACCGACCTCGTCGCCAATCAGATCACCGCCTTCTTCCCCGGGGCGATGGCCCGAGCCGCCGACATCGACCTCCGCGCCCTGGAGGACGTCGAGCACGTGGTGGTGGCTCCCGACTCCCCCGACGCGATGACCGCCCACATCGCCCAGGCACGCCAGATGGGGGCACGTCTCGTCTTTGCACCCGCCCAGCAGATCCCCTCCATCAGCGACCAGACCCTGGAGGCGGGGCTCGACGCGGCCTGGCTCGTGGTCGGTAACGACTACGAGCTGGAGCTGGTGCACAACCGCACCGGACGGAGCGTCGCCGATCTGGCCAAGACCTCGATCGTGGCCCTCACGCAGGGCGCTCGGGGCAGCCAGCTCCACGTCGGCGGCGAGGTCGTGACGGTCCCGGCGATCGCACCCCGGCGCGTCGTGGACCCCACCGGCGCCGGCGACGCCTACATCGCCGGCCTGCTCGCCGGGCTGCGTCGCGGTCTGGATTCGGCGCAGGCAGGCCGCATGGGCGCCCTCGCCGCCACCTACGCGGTGGAGCAGCAGGGCCCCCAGGCGCATCGCTTCACCCCGGCGGAGTTTGCCGCCCGCTATGGAGAGGTCTTCGGGGCCGAGCCGGTCGTCTCCGCCTCCGCAGCGGTCGCCCGCCGCACCTCCGCCTGAGCCGGCTCACCGTCCCGAAGTCGTGCCCTCGGAGGCCCTGCGCCCCGACCTCGCCGGCCGCCGGCGTCAGGCGGACGGAACCTCCCCACCGGTGAGCCCGGCGAAGACGTCGGTCTCGGGCAGGGTGGTGGGGACCCGCGAGAACACCAGCTGGTAGAACTCGTCGGGGAAGTGCTCGCGAAGGATCTCCTCGGAGACGCTGAGCAGGGCGAACTCCTCGGTGAGCTGGCTGCGGTGGGCGCTCAGCGCCGCGCGCTTGCGGCTCAGCTGGTCGCGACAGTTGACCCGGGTGGTCACCAGGTCGTCCGGGGTGAGGAACGCCAGGCTGTCGGGGTCGGCCTCCCCGAACGGCGGCTTCATCCCCGCCGCCCTGGCCATCTCCGCCATGCGCCTCGCCTCAGAGCGGGGAAAGGCGGTGTAGTAGAGCTTGCTCACCCGCCAGGGAGCGCCGGCCTCGGGGTAGACGGCGTGGTAGGCGGCCTCGATCGCGACCAGGGTGACCCGGTGGGCCTGGATGTGGTCGGGATGCCCGTAGCCGCCGTTGCCGTCATAGGTGACGACAACATGAGGGCGGAAGCGGCGGATGTGGGCGACGACCCGGCCCACCGCCTCGTCGAAGTCGGCCCGCCAGAACGCCCCCGGCGCGTTGTTGGTCTCGGTCCCGGCCATCCCCGAGTCGCCGAACTCCAGGAAGTTGACCTCGGAGACCCCCAGGATCTCGCAGGCCCGGCGCAGCTCGGCTTCGCGGATCTGCTTGAGCCGGGGACGGATCTCCTCCTCGTTGGCGGCGTACTCGGGGTCGAAGATGGTCGCCACCTTGCCGTCGGTGCAGCAGATCACCGAGGTGGCGATGCCGCGATCCGCGCAGAGGGCGAGCAGGCCGCCCATGGTGATGGTCTCGTCGTCCGGATGGGCGTGGACGGCCAGCAGACGGAGCCCGGAGACGTCGCTCACGGCGTCTGTCACGGCGTTGCGGGGCGGACCTTCACCGAGCGCATCACGTCACCGACGCGGATCGCGCCCAGCACCTCCATCCCCTTCACGACCTGGCCGAAGAGGTTGTACGACTTGGTCAGGGTGCGGCGGTTGTCCACGGTCGAGATGAAGAACTGGGAGCCGTTGGTGTGGGGCCCCGAGTTGGCCATCGCCACCGAGCCGGCGATGTAATCACCCTGGACCGGCTCGTCCTCGAAGCGGTAGCCGGGTCCGCCGCGGCCGCTGCCCTCGGGGCAGCCTCCCTGAATGACGAAGCCATCCACCACGCGGTGAAAGGTCAGGCCGTCGTAGAACCCCTCACCGGCGAGAAAGACGAAGTTGTTGACCGTCTTTGGCGCCCGTGAGGCCTCCATGGCTATCTCGATGTCGCCCCGGTCGGTGGAGATGGTCGCCAGGTAGCGGCCGGCGGGATCGATGACCTGTTCGTGTCGTGCGTACTGCTTGGGCATCGTTGCAGTCTAGCCGAGGACCGAGCGCGGGCAGGCGACCAGGTCGCGGCTCGGACCGGCTGGTAAGCTCGGCGGCGGCGACCCGCCCGCCCAGGGCGCGCGGGAGAAGGAGGACGGCCGTGAACGTCGTGGTATGCGTGAAGCTGGTCCCGGATCCCGACAGCGTGGGACAGCTGGACGCGACCACGCACCGGCTCCGCCGTGACCTTGCGGAGCCGGTCCTGGACCCCGGCGACGAGTTTGGCGTCGAGGCCGGACTCCGGCTCGTCGAGGCCCACGGTGGCGAGGTCCGGGTCGTCTCGATGGGGCCGGAGCGGGCCCTGGACGCCATTCGCAAGGCCCTGGCGATGGGTGCCGCCCGAGGAGTGCTCGTGACCGATGACGGTCTGGGTGGCTCGGACGCGCTGACCACCGCCAAGGTGCTCGCCGCCGCCATCGGCCGTGAGCCCTTCGACGTGGTCATCACCGCCACCGAGTCGACCGACGGCTACACGGGGATCGTCCCCCAGGCGCTCGCCGAGCTGCTCGGGGTCCCCGCGGTCACCTTTGCCAGCGGCGTCGTCTCGGACGGGACGGCATTGACGGTGACCCGCCAGACCGAGAGCGGGTCGGAGACGATCCTTGCCGGCCTCCCCTGCGTCGTCAGCGTGACCGCCGGGGTCAACGAGCCACGCTATCCCTCGCTGCGGGGCATCATGGGTGCCAAGTCCAAGCCGATGGATCGCTGCACTCCCGTCGAGCTCGGTCTCGAGGCGGTGGGTGGCGGCGCGGCCGCCGGACAGACGGTGGTGTCGGTGACCGCCGCGGACGAGCGACGGGCCGGTGAGGTCGTGACCGACGACGGGGACGGCGCCCACCGCATCGTGCTGCTCCTGGCCGGGGCGCGGGTGATCTGAGATGGCCCTCGGGAGCGTCTGGGTCTTCGCCGAGCTGAACCAGGGTCGGGCCGCGAGCGGAGCCCTCGAGCTCCTGACCCGGGCTCGCTCGCTGGGTGCGGCGGCCGTCGAGGCGGTCTGCTTCGGTCCGGAGGCGGCTGACGCCGTTGCCGAGCTCGGCCGGCACGGGGCCACCACCGTCCACCTCTGCGCGGACCGCGCGTTCGCCGAGCTCCTCTTCGGCGGGCCGGCCGCGGACACGCTCGCCGCCCTCGTCGCAGAGCACCGGCCCGACCTGGTCCTCTTCGCCGCGACCCACGCCGGCCGGGACGTTGCCGGGCGGTTGGCGGCCAAGCTGGATGTGCCGGTCATCGCCAATGGTCTCGACATCGAGGCCGGCGACGCCATCACCGTGACCACCGCCATCTTCGGAGCCACCCAGGTCGTCCGCACCGAGTTCGGTGCCCGGCGCCCCGCCCTGGCCCTCTTCCGGCCGAAGTCGTTCGCGGCGGCGGAGGCTCCCGACGCGATCTCTCCCCGGGTTGTCGAGGTCCAGGCCGTGATCCGGGACTGCCACCGGCGGGCCACGGTGGTCGGACGCTCCGTCGAGACGGCCGCGGGGCCGAAGCTGGAGGATGCCGAGGTGGTGGTGAGCGGGGGGCGCGGCCTGCAGGACCCGAGCAACTTCGAGCTCCTCCGCGAGGTGGCGACGCTGCTTCACGGTGCCGTCGGCGCGAGCCGCGCCGTCGTCGACGCCGGCTGGGCGCCCTACTCCCTGCAGGTGGGGCAGACCGGCAAGACGGTCAAGCCCACCGTCTACATCGCCTGCGGCATCAGCGGCGCGATGCAGCACACCGTGGGCATGAGGGGAGCTCAGAAGATCGTGGCCATCAACAAGGACCCGCAGGCGCCGATCTTCAAGCTGGCCGACCTGGGCATCGTCGGCGACGCCCTCACGGTCCTGCGCCAGCTCCGCGACGAGCTGAGGTCCAGGCAGGGCTGACCGGCTCCGGGAATGCCCCGAGCCCCCACGGTGAGCCGCAGCGCTCATGCGCGGGTCGGGCGCTCCGCCGGGCCCGCCCCGATCTCACCGTCATCAGACGGTGACCGAATTGCAACAAAGGATCATTGCAGATGGCAGGACTGGCATATACTCGCCGCGGATGGACGATAAGGTCATCGTCGACCTCCTCGGCCAGGTGGGCAATCTTTTTACGTCCAGCCTTGAGCTGAAGGAGACCATCGATTTCATGCTCAAGGCGGCCAGCGACCTGGCTGTCTGTGACGCGGCCACTGTTTTCCTGCTCGACGAGGACGATCGCACCCTCTCCGCGATTGCGACCTTCCCCTTCGCCGAGGCGGTGAGCAAGGTGGCTCGTTTCAAGCTGGGCGAGGGGATCGTTGGCTGGGCGGCCAAGCAACGAAAGATCGTCTCCGTGAATGACGCCACCAAGGACAGCCGGTTCAAGAACCTCGAGATGGGCTATGCGCCGAGGTCGGTGCTGATCATGCCCCTGGAGTCGCCCCGCCGCCTCGTGGGCGCGCTGACGATCGCGAGGAAGGAGGTCAAACCCTTCACGTCGGTCGAGCAGGCGCTCGTCCAGATCATCGCCAACCAGGCGGCGATCTCGATCGACAACGCCCGCCTCTACACCACCCAGAAGAGGCAGATCAAGGAGATCGCCGACCGGACCCGGGAGCTGGAGATCGCCAACGCCCATATCGCCGAGATCTCCCGGCTGAAGAGCGAGTTCCTGGCCAACATGAGCCACGAAATCCGCACTCCCATGAACGG
>PLAK01000018.1 GCA_003134115.1 Candidatus Changshengia sp. | reverse complement strand
CAGCGCCACCAAGCCCAGCACGCAGATCACGACGATCAGTGCGATCCACAGCACCTCGGGATGGCGCTCGGTGAACGGCCGCTCCTCTTCGGGCCGCGGCCGGTATCCCGGATTCAGCGTCTCCGGACCGAGCCCTGCCGCCAGCGCAGCGCCCGACGCGGCAAACAGCCGTGCATAGTCATACACCGGCGCGGCCAGTCTGGAATCGCCGTAAAACAGCGCCAATCCCGTTCCGCCGCTCGCCGGCACGTCAAAGCACAACTTCCGTTGCCGCATCTCCAGCCGCACCGCGGCAATCGGCAGCGGCTCATCGTCGCCGTTCTCGATCGCAACCTCGATCTTTGCCGGCTGCTGCAGATTCGAGCCGAGGATCGCCGGAATCCCCAGCTGCTCCACGCGAATCTCTCTGCCCGTCTCCGTCGTGTGCACGCGCAGGATGTTCCCGGTGATCACCTCGGGCAGCGGCGCGCAGTATCGCTCGGCGATCCACTCGGCGAGCCCGACCATGGCCTCGGAGAGGAGCGGCTCCTCATCCAGGACCGCGGAGATGGGACGGGCGTCGGCATGGTCGGATCTATCCAGGACGGCGACCACGAGGCCGGGCAGGGAGCGGGCACCGAAGGGGACCTGCACCCGCACCCCCGGGCGAATGGAGCCGGAGAGCTCGTCGGGGACGCTGTACGTGTACCGCTCCTGGGGGAGCATCCCCCGGGTGTCGGGGACGACCGAGACGAACACCGGTGCGGTCACAGCCAGCATGATGCGCGCCGCGGGTGGGGCGGGGAACCCGGCCCGCCGCTCTGGTGGGGAACCGTCCGGGGTCGTCCCGCGTCATAGGCGTGCATGACCAGCCAGCGAGGTGCCCCATGAACACGCGACTGCTTCTGCTCAGCACAATGAGCATCGCCACCCTGGCGGGCGTGGCCGGTTGCGGCGCGTCGGCCGCCCGGAGTGCCTCCACGGTTCACAGCGCCTCCGGTTTCAGCGGCGCGGAAGCCGCGCCCGCCATCGGCGTGCCGAGTTCCAACGCGGGGTCGTCCGGTGCCGGCTCAGCGAGCGCGGGAACGTCGACGAGCGGAAGTCCCACCGGCTCGAGCGGATCGTCGGCGTCGCTCAGCGCCGACACCTCCTCCGGCGACATCGTGCTGGGATCGCCGGGGGCGGACGTGGCCCGCTCGGTGACCGCCGCGTACACCGTGCCGACGGGCACCTTCCTGGCCTCGTTTGACACCGTCATCGCCGACGGCGTCGCGCTCGACGGCTACGTGATCAGCTCGCAGACCTCGCCCAACGCGAAGGGGCAGATCGTGAGCGGTCAGGTGACCCTCGCCATTCCAACCGCCGGCATGGCCAGCCTGCTCAACAGCCTGCCCTCCGACTTCACCGCGTCCTCGATCAACTTCTCGAGTGTCAACGACACCAACTCCATCGTCGACCTCAACGCGCGCCTCACCTCCGCGCAGGCCCACCTGACCGCGCTCCAGGCGCTGCTCGCCAAGGCCACCTCCCTGGGCGACATCACCACCCTGGAGCAGCAGATCGAGGACGTGGAGACGTCGATCGACGCCGACCAAGGTCAGCTCAACTCGCTGACCCAGGCGGTCACCTACGCGACGGTCACGGTCCAGCTCAAGGAGCGCGGCGCAGTCACGGTCGCGGTCAAGAAGGTCGCCGCCGGCCCATCCGTCTCCAGCGGGGTGTCCAAGGGCTGGAACAACGCGCTGCTCGTCGTGACCATCGCCCTGGAGGTGCTGGTGACGGCGATCCCGGCGCTGGTGCTGCTGCTCATCGGCTGGTTCGTGTGGCGGCTCCGGCGGCGGCATGTCGCTTCGACGCCGGCCGAGGTGACGGCGTAGCGCCAGCCACGCGCGCTCACGGTCCGGACGGGCTCGCCGGCGCCCGCCGGCGGGCGGGGGCGCGCCCCTGCGCGTCGAGAACCGGTTAAGGACTTTTGTGTCCGTAACCGCTGCAGAGGAAGACGTGGGGTCCCCGCCACGCGAGGACCAAGCCGGGCACATCCATCCTCACACCGCGTGGCGGCGCGCCAGCCGCTCGACGACCAGGCCCACCAGCCGCCGGGCCACCTCCGGTTTGGGCGAGCGCTGCACGGTGAGGACGACCCCGTGGGGGTCAAGGACGGTGACCGCGTTGTCGTCGGATCCCATCCCCACTCCCGGCGCGCCGACGTCATTGAGGACGATGAGGTCGAGGCCCTTGCGGCGCAGCTTGTCGGCGGCGTTGGCCAGCAGGTCGTCGGTCTCGGCGGCGAAGCCCACCACGAGCACCCGGGTGCGCCGCGGGTGCTCGCGGAGCGACTCCAGGATGTCGACGGTCGGCACCAGCTCCAGGGTCAGCTCGTCGGCGGACTTCTTGAGCTTGTGCGCGGCCACCCTGCGGGGGCGGTAGTCGGCAACGGCGGCGGCCATCAGCAGAACGTCGGCGCGATCGAGCCCGGTCCAGACGGCGCGCTGCATCTCGGCGGCAGTCTCCACCTGCGTGACGGACACCTCCGGAGCGGCCGGCGGTGGCAGCGCGGCGGTGATCAGCTCGACCGCCGCACCCGCCTCCCGGCAGGCCGCGGCAAGGGCGTTGCCCATCTTGCCGCTGGAACGGTTGCCGAGGAAGCGCACCGGGTCGATGGGCTCGCGGGTGCCGCCGGCGGTGACCACCACCCGGATCCCCCGGAGGGGAAACGGGCCGGGGGCGGCTGCGTCCACGGCCGCCGAGCCCCCGCTACCGCTCGCCGGCGTCGGGAGCGCCGGACAGCCCGGAGGGGAGCCCGCCGAGGCCGGTCAGCAGCTCCACCGCCGCCCGGACGATCTCGGCCGGCTCGGCCATCCGCCCCATCGCCTCGCGCCCGCTGGCCAGCCGTCCGGAGACCGGCCCCACCAGCACGGCGCCACGCCCACGGAGCGTCTCGACGTGCTCCCGCGTCGCCGGGTGCTCCCACATCGCCGTCTCCATCGCCGGCGCGATCATGAGCGGCGCCTGGCAGGCCAGCGCGGTGGCGGTCACGGCGTCATCGGCAAGGCCGAGGGCGAGCCGGGCGATCAGGCTGGCGGAGGCGCCGGCGGCGAGCTGGAGCTCCGCCCAACCGGCGAGGTTGAGGTGCTCCATGCCGTGGCCGGACCCGGGATCGTCGCCGCCGGCGCCGGAGCGCCCGCCCGGATGCCGGGCGCGCGCCTCCCGGAAGAGGTCGGTGACCACCGCGTGCCCGGAGAGGCTCTGGAGGGCGAGCGGGGTGACGAAGCGGGTCGCCGACTCCGTCATCGCGACCCGTGTCTCCGCCCCCCGCCGGCGCAGCAGCGTGACCACCTCGCCGGACTTGACGGCGGCGATGCTGCCGCTGACGTAGACGAGGACCCGGCGTCCCTGGAGCTCATCCACCTGCTCTCCTCCACTCACGGGCGGTCCGCCCGCGGCCGGTCGCGCTCGATGATGTCGAGGATCTCGCGGGCGGCGCGGGGCACGTCGTCGTTGACCACACGGTAGTCGTACCGGTCCTGGTCTGCCAGCTCGATGCGCGCATTCTCCCAGCGCAACTCCAGGCTGTCCGCCGACTCGGTGGCCCGCTCGGTGAGGCGGCGGCGCAGCTCCTCGGGGTTCGGCGGGAGCAGGAAGATGAACACGGCGCCGGCCACCCGCGGCCGGATCCAGGCCGCACCCTGGACGTCGATCTTGAGGACGATATCCTGCCCGCGCTCCAGGCTGTCGCGCACCCGCGCCTCCCCGGTTCCGTACCAGTGGCCGTGGACCGAAGCGTATTCGAGCAGCTGGTGGCCATCCCGCAGCGCCTGGAACTGCGCGTCGTCCACGAAGGAGTAGGCGACGCCGTCCACCTCGCCCGGGCGAGGCGGCCTGGTCGTGTAGGAGATCGAATAGTGGAGCCACGGGGCGATCCGGAATAGCTCCTGGAGGACGGTGTCCTTGCCGACACCGCTCGGGCCGGAGAGGACGATGAGGCGCCCCGGCGGGATCGAGAGCCGCTGCCGCCCGGCCGCCGTCCCCTCGGGCGGGGCGGGCACCGGGTTCATGGCCGGTCCTCGCGCACCTGCTCGACGAGGGCGACCAGCTCGGCGGGCAGGGGCGACTCGAAGACCATCTCGCGCCCTCCGACCGGATGGGCGAATCTCAGCTCTCGCGCGTGCAGGGCCAGCCTGCCCGCACCGTCGTTGTGGCGCCCGTAGACGGGGTCGCCGACCACCGGGTGACCGATGTAGGCGAGGTGCACGCGGATCTGGTGGGTGCGACCGGT
>PLAK01000097.1:19416-39244 GCA_003134115.1 Candidatus Changshengia sp. | reverse complement strand
AGATCCTCAACGTCGAGAAGGCCCGCGCCGACAAGATCCTCGCCAACGAGGAGATCAAGAACCTGATCACCGCCCTCGGCGCCGGATTCGGCGACACCATGAACATCGCCAAGCTCCGCTACCACCGCATCGTGCTGATGGCCGACGCCGNNACCCTGCTGCTCACCTTCTTCTGGCGTCATCTCCAGGAGGTGATCTTCGGCGGCTACCTCTACCTGGCTCAGCCCCCGCTCTACAAGCTCAAGAAGGGAACCGGCAAGCAGGAGCGTATCGAGTACGCCTACAGCGACCCCGAGCGCGACACCAAGTTCAAGGAGATGGGCGGGGGCAAGATCGAGGTCCAGCGCTACAAGGGGCTGGGCGAGATGAACCCCGAGGAGCTGTGGGAGACGACCATGGACCCGGCCAAGCGGGTCCTGCTGCAGGTGACCGTCGAGGACGCCCTCAAGGCGGACGAGATCTTTGACAAGCTGATGGGCTCCGACGTCGAGCCGCGGCGCCGCTTCATCCAGACCCACGCCCGGTCGGTTCGCAACCTGGACGTCTGATGGGACAGAGCGGCACCCCGGGAGGGACAGGTCCGACGGCGACCACGGTCACCGTGGCGGTCGACGCCATGAGCGGTGACAACGGCCCGCAGGCGGCCGTCCGCGGGGCGCTGGAGGCGGCTATCAAGGATGGCATCCGGGTGCAGCTCGTGGGCGACCGCGAACGCCTCCAGGCCCTCTCCGAGGAGTGGCGGCGGGCTCTGCCGGACAACGCGACCCGCGCCGCGGACATGCTCCGCACCCACGTGGAGATCGTGCCGGCCGGGTCGGTGATCGGCATGGACGAGCACCCCGCCCAGGCGGTCCGTTCCAAGCGGGACGCCAGCGTCGTGGTCGCCACCCGCCTGGTCGCCGAGGGACGGGCCCAGGCTGCCGTCTCCGCGGGCAACAGCGGTGCCACCATGGCCGCCGCGCTGCTCACGGTGGGGCGCATCCGTGGGGTCGCACGGCCCGCCATCGGATCGACCTTCCCCACGCCGGCGCTCACCACCTCCACGTTCCTGCTGGACATCGGCGGCAACGTCGACTGCAAACCGCTCTGGCTGCTCCAGTTCGGTGTCATGGGCAGCATCTACGCGCGCCTGATGATGGACGTCGAGGATCCCCGCATCGGCCTGCTGAGCAACGGCGAGGAGGCGGAGAAGGGCTCGGAGCTGGTGCACGAAGCCCACCAGCTGCTCTCAGCGGCCCGGCTCCACTTCGTCGGCAACGTCGAGGGCCGCGACATCTTCAACGGCTCCTGCGACGTCGTGGTCACCGACGGCTTCACCGGCAATGTCGTCCTCAAGACGGCGGAGGGGGTCGCCGAGCTGCTCTTCGGGGTGATCTCCCGCGAGGCGCGCGGATCACTGACCGGCAAGATCGGCGGTGCCCTGCTCAAGCCGAGGCTCCGCCCCCTGCGCGACCGGGTCGACTATCGCAAGGCCGGCGGCGCCCTGCTGCTGGGGGTCGCCGGCGAGGTGGTCATCGCTCACGGCCGCAGCGACGCCGAGGCCATCGGCAACGCCGTGCGCGTGGCGGCGCTCGCCGCCCGCCGGCGGGTCAGCTCCCGGATCGCCGCGGCGATGGCGTCGCCGGACCGAGCGGCGACGGTCGCATCCGTCGGCCATCCAGATGAGGACGGGTCATGAGCGTCTTCCACCCCGGCGACATCCAGCCCATCGACCTCGAGCACGAGATGCGCCAGAGCTACATGGATTACGCGATGAGCGTCATCGTGAGCCGGGCGCTTCCCGATGTGCGCGACGGCCTCAAGCCGGTCCAGCGACGCATCCTCTACGCGATGCTCCAGGAGGGCATCACCGCCGGCGGCCGGACCAAGAAGTCGGCGGCGATCGTCGGCGAGGTGATGAAGAACTATCACCCGCACGGCGACCAGTCGATCTACGACACCCTGGCCCGACTGGTCCAGCCCTGGGTGATGCGCTACCCGCTGGTCACCGGCCAGGGCAACTTTGGCTCGGTGGACGGCGACCCGCCCGCGGCACAGCGCTACACCGAGGCCAAGATGTCGGCGGTCGCCATGACCATGGTCGAGGACATCGACAAGGACACGGTCGACATGGTCGAGACCTACCTTGCCGACCCCACCGTGCTGCAGCCGAGCGTGCTCCCCGCGCTGCTGCCCAACCTGCTCGTCAACGGTGCCAGCGGGATCGCGGTCGGCATGGCGACCAACATCCCACCCCACAACCTCGGCGAGGTCGTCGACGCGCTGGTCCGGCTCATCGACGACCCGGAGATCAGCACCGAGGACCTGGTGCGGATCATCCCGGGGCCGGACTTCCCGACCGGCGGGATGATCTACGCGCGCGACATCGCCCAGGTGTACGCGACCGGCCACGGACGGATCGTCATGCGCGCTCAGGTCGAGTTCGAGGAGTCGCGCAACGGCCGCGAGCAGATCATCGTCCGCGAGCTCCCCTACCAGGTCAACAAGGCTCGCCTGCTGGCGAGCATCGCGGAGCTGGTCAACGACAAGAAGCTCGAGGGGATCGCCGACCTCCGTGACGAGTCGGGCCGCACCGAGAGCACTCGGATCGTCATCGAGCTCAAGCCGAGCGCGCGCCCTCACACCGTGCTCGCCAACCTCTTCAAGCACACCCAGCTCCAGAACACCTTCGGGGCCCTGATGCTGGCGCTGGTCGACGGCCGGCCCCAGGTGCTCGGGCTGAAGGCGATCCTCCAGCCCTTCATCGACTTCCGGCGCCAGGTCGTGGTCCGGCGCACCCGCTATCTCCTGGGGAGGGCGCGGGAGCGGGCGCACATCCTGGAGGGGCTGCTCAAGTGCCTCGACCACATCGACGAGGTGATCGCGCTGATCCGGGCGGCCCAGGACGAGAAGGCTGCCCAGACCGCCCTGGAGCAGCGCTTCGAGCTGAGTGAGCGGCAGTCCAAGGCGATCGTCGACCTCCGCCTGGGCCGGCTCACGCGCCTGGAGGCGGGCAGGATCCAGGAGGAGTACGAGGCCCTCATCAAGGAGATCGCCCGCTTCGAGGACATCCTGGCCAACCCCCGGCTGGTGGACCAGCTCATCAAGGACGAGCTGGTCGAGCTGCGCAAGCGCTTCGCCGACCCCCGGCGCACCGAGATCCGCTACGGGGACGTCGAGCTCAACGAGGAGGATCTGATCCCCAAGGAGCAGGTCTTCGTCACCCTGACCCACCGCGGCTACATCAAGCGCATCCCGGTGGACAGCTATCGGGCCCAGCACCGCGGCGGCCGCGGGGTGGTCGGGGCCAAGCGCTCCACCGAGCAGGACTACGCCGAGCACTCCACCACCGCCTCGACCCACAGCGACATGCTCTTCTTCACCAACCGGGGGCGGGTCTTCCGGCTGCGAACCCACGAGATCCCGGACGTCAAGCGCCAGGCCAAGGGGCTCCCGGTCATCAACCTCATCGAGATCGACCAGGGAGAGCGGATCACCGCCCTGATCGCGGTCGACGGCTTCTCCGACGAGCAGTACCTGGTGATGGCGACCCGGCTGGGGCAGATCAAGAAGACCCCGTCGGCCGCGTACTCCGCGGTGCGGCGCAATGGGCTGATCGCCATCAACCTCCAGGAGGGCGACGAGCTGGACTGGGTGAGGATCTCGGCGGGCGGCGATGAGCTGCTCGTGGTCACCCGTCAGGGCAAGGGCGCCCGGTTCTCGGAGAAGGAGGTCCGCCCGATGGGGCGGGACACCATGGGTGTGGGGGCGATCCGGCTCCGGTCCGGGGACGAGGTGGCCGGCTTCGACATCGTGAACCCCCGCGGCCACGTCCTGGTGGTGACCCAGCTGGGCTTCGGCAAGCTGACCCCGATGGAGGACTATCCGGTCAAGAGTCGCAACATCCAGGGGGTGTACACGGTCGACCAGAACGCCATCCCCAAGATCGGCGAGATCGTGGGGATGCGGGTGGTCGAGGACCTCTCCGAGGAGCTGATGGTCGTCTCGACGATGGGCCAGGTGATCCGGATCCCGCTCGCTCAGGTCCGGGTGTCAGGCCGTCAGACCCGCGGCGTGATCATCATGCGGCTCGCTGAAGGAGATCGCGTCGGCTCGATGGCCGGCGTGGGCCGGGCCGACGTGCTGGAGGCCGACTAGAAGGGGGCGTCGGCCCCCCTCGCGTCAGACCTCGGCCTTGCCGATCTTGAAGATCTTGGTCCCGCAGGTGGGGCAGGTGCCGGTCGTGGCCGGTTTGCCGTTCTTCATCGTGATCGCCTGCGCGTCCTTGATCTCAGTCTGCTTCTTGCACTTGAGACAGTAGCCGGAGACTGCCATCGGTTCCTCTCCTGGATCGGGCTGGATCGGGGCCGGGTCCGCCCGGCGACTTGCCGGGGATTGTAAGCACACTCTGCCCGATCAGGTTGAATTCAGCCGAATTCGGGCCGTGTGTGCGCCGAACACGGCGAAACGCTGTAGCAGCGCGATCAAACCGACCAGGGGCCATGACGCTCCGGGCCCTCCGCCCGGTGCACCCCGAATTGGGGGTGCTGAGGCGCGTAACCGCGAGGATCGGGGCGACGTATACCCTGCATGACCCTCCACACCGCCAGCTTCCCCCCCGAGCCCCGGGTTGTCGCCGGTTACGGGACGGCGAGCCGCCCAGCCATCGTGCTGGCCGTGAGCCTGATCGCCGTACTGGGAGCGCTCGTCGTCTGGGGGCTATCCGCCCTCGTGGGTTAGAGCGCCCCACCACGCAGAGAGAGGCCGCGCCACCGCAACGGCGACGCGACCTCTCTCGGGCTGAAGAGCTCTTAGCTCTCGCCGCCCATCATCGCGATCGAGCCATTGAAGGTGGCCCCGTCCTCGACGTGGAGCTTGCCCACCCGGATGCTCCCCTGGAGGTACCCGGAACCGGCAAGGCGGAGCCGCTGCTGGGCGGTGACCTCGCCCTCGACGCGGCCACGGATGCTCAGGTTGCGGCACTCGAGCCGGGCCTTGACGACGGCAGAGGCTTCAACGGTCACGTCGCCGGTGGTGACCACCTCGCCGTCGATGCTGCCGAACACGACCAGGTCGCTGCGGATGATCAGCTTCCCCTCGAGGCGGTCATCGGCGCCGAGGGTGACCGTGCCGCCGCTAGAGTTCTCGCCGGGGCGCTTTCCGTCCGGTTTGGATATCACCACTGACTCTTTCGCCTCCGGGGTTGCGTTGATCTTGTCTGCGGTCTGGTCCATGTCTGAATCCTTCCCCTACGCCGACGGACAGGCTCGTCAGTCTACCGCTCCGGTACCCTCTGACCCCCCCGACCGGGAGTGGCCGTCGGCGACTCGTTACGCCCGCCATCTGGAGGCCTACTACGACGCCGTCAACCACGCCTACGACGACTGGTCCTCGGGCATCCACCGCCGGCTGGGCGCCCGCCTGGTCGAGATCGCATCGCCTCTTCCCGGCGAGCGCCTGCTCGACGTCGGCTGCGGCACAGGCCTGGTGACCCAGATGGCGGCCGAGCGGGTGGGCACCTCGGGCGAGGTGTTCGGGGTGGACATCGCCAAACGCCTCCTGGAGGTCGCCCAGCTGCGCGCCTCCCCGCATGTGCGCTTCTTCCACGGCCCCGCCGAGGCGCTGGTCTTCAGCGACTGCACCTTCGACGTGGTCACCATCGGCGACTCCCTCCCTTATCTCTCCGACCCCCGACGCGCCCTCGAGGAGGCGCATCGGGTGCTGCGGCGCGGCTCACGGATCGCCGTCTCCGTGCTCGACCGTGCCCTCTCGACGCCCGCTCAGGAGGTGTACCACGAGCGGCTCCTGGCCCTGGAGCTCCGCCACCCCGTGGTGGTCCCCCGCCCCCCCGGCGACCGGAAGCGGTTGGGCGAGCCCGAGGTGCTCGCCCGCCTGCTCGCCTCCGCAGGCTTCACCGACGTCGTGACCACGATCATGGTGACCGGGGGGAGGGCGGCGACGGCACGGGAGTGGACCGACCTGATGATGGGGGCGGGGCCCTCGTCCCACGCGCTGCTCTCGGTGCTCGGGCCGTCGGTCCGGGCGGACTTCGAAGCCGACCTCACCGAACGGATGAGGCAGCTCGGGGAGGACGAGGCCTTCCGCTACCACCATCCGTTCACCTTCGCGGAGGCCATCCGCCCGTAGAGACCGGAGCCGTGGCGGCACGGTGACAGGAGCGCGACGGACGGGGGGCCGCACCATGCACCCGCCCTACGATCCCGTGACGTGAGCGCGAGCGCCGTCGCCCCCCGACTCCCCCGGCGGTTGCGGCAGGCCCGCTTCGGGATCGCCGCCCTGGCGGTGGCCGCCGTCGCGGTCGCGGTCAAGTCCTTCGTGATCGGCCCGCTGACCGGGCATTTCGAGGGAACGTTCGAGGACTTCGCGGCGTACCTGGGAGCGGCTCGGTCGATGGCCGGCGGCGGCTCGGCCTACGCGGCCTTCAGCTCAGTGCCCGTCACCGAGACGGGCTTCGTGTACCCGCCCTTCGCCGCGCTGCTGGTCCGCCCGCTGGCCCTGCTCAGCACCAGGACGGCGATGGTCGTCTGGCTGTGGCTCACCCTCGCCTGCGCCGTCACCGGCGCAATCGTGGTCGCTCGCACCGCCCTGCCGAAGTCGTGGCCGAGGGTCGAGCTGGCGATCCTCGGAGCCGTGGCGTTCGCCCCGGCCACCTACAACTACTGGCACGGACAGATCAATCCGGCGATCTTCCTCCTGCTCGCGATCTCCTACTGGGCCTACGTGCACGATCGCCAGATGACCGCCGGCGTCCTCCTCGGTCTGGCCGCCGGGATCAAGATCGCCCCGGTCATCTTCCTGATCGTGCTGATCCGGCGCCGTTGGTGGCGCGGAACCGCCGCGATGGTGTCGACCGGCGTTGTCACCCTGATCCTGGGAACCCTCGCGGTGGGGGGCGGGGCGGCGATCACCTTCGTGACCAAGGTCTTGCCCGGCCTCAACCGCGCCACGGGATGGATCTACAACCAATCGCTGGGCGGCGCCATCAGCCGCGTGGCGCACCAATCGNNGAATTCGGGCTGGCGATCACGGCGATGCTGCTGGCGGGCGGCATCGCCTGGTACCCGCACTTCGTGCACCTCATCATCCCGCTCTTCTGCGTTCTCGGCCTGGTTGCGGCGCGCGGGTGGCGCGCCGAGCGCTCGACCGCCCTCGCGGCGGTGGGGGTGCTGATCGGCTTCGGGCTGGTTGCCCCGCTCGCGATCTCCGATCTCAGCATGAGCGGGATCGTCGCGATCAGCCGGACACCGGCCTGGTGGCCCTTCCTCCAGCTCTGCTCGCTGCCCTGCGCGAGCGTGGTGTGGCTGGCTGTCGCCCTGGCCCGGAGCCTGCGGCGGAAAGCGGAGCCAGCCGGTTCACCGGCTCGTGACGACGCGCGGGCGGTGGGGACGACCGCGTAGGCGGCTCACACGGACGGTGCGGCGTGCTCCTTCTGGTGCGCCTCGATGAGCTGCTGGGCCACGTGGGCCGGGACCTCTTCGTAGTGGGAGAGCTCGGTCGCGTAGCGGCCCCGCCCCTGGGTGAGCGCGCGGAGGTCGATGGGGAAGGTGAACATCTCCGCCTGGGGGACCTGGGCGGTCACCTCGGAGCGGCCGTCGCCGAGTGGGTTCATCCCGGCGACCCGTCCGCGCCGGGCGTTGAAGAGACCGATGACGTCGCCGGTGAAGCGCTCGGGCACCAGGACCTTGACGATCACGATCGGTTCGAGCAGCACCGGGGAGGCCTTCTGCACCGCCTCGCGCATGGCCATCGAGCCGGCGATCTGGAAGGCGATGTCCTTGCCGTCGACGGGGTGGGTGGAGCCGTCGACCAGGCGGACCCTGACGTCGACGACCGGGTTGCCGCTGATCGCCCCCTGCTCGATGGTCTGCCGGACGCCCTTCTCCACGGAGGGCCGGAACTGCTGGGGGATGGACCCGCCGAAGATCTTGTCCTGCCATTCGAAGCCGCCGCCGCGAGGCAGGGGCTCGATCTCGATGGTGCAGTCGCCAAAGAGGCCCGCCCCGCCTGACTGCTTCTTGTAGCGGTGCTGCACTCGGGCTGTGCCGTTGATGGTCTCCCGGTAGGGGATGCGCGGTGCGTGAATGGTCGCGTCCACGCCGTACTTGCGCTTCATCTTCTCGAGCACCACGTCCAGGTGGACGTCGCCGAGGCCGTGGGCGATGACCTCCTGGGTCACCGGATCGCGGTCGATCGAGAAGGTGGGGTCCTCCTCCGCGAGGCGCGCCATCGACTGCATGATCTTGTCGTCGTCGCCCTTGGTCTTGGCGCTGATCGCCCCCGAATAGGCGGCGGTGGGCAGCGCGATCGCCGGAAGCACGACCGGCGAGGCGCGGTCGCAGAGGGTGTCCCCGGTCGCGGTGGCCTGCAGCTTGGTCAGCACCGCGATCTCGCCGGCACCGACCTCCCCGGCGGGAACCACCTGCTTGCCCAGCGGACGGCCGAGCTGGGCAAAGCGCTCCTCGCTCTTGTGGCTCGCGTTGTACGGGTGGGTGTCGCCCCGCAGCGTGCCGCGCAGGACCCGGACGTAGGAGAGCTTGCCGAAGTTGTCCACGGCGGTCCGGAAGACCTGGGCGACCAGGGGGCCCGCCGGGTCACAGCGGATCTCGACCTCCTTGCCGGCGGCGTCGGTGCCGCGGCGCACCCGCTCTTTGGGCGAGGGGAGGAAGCGGACGATGCTGTCCAGCACCAGGGCCGCGCCGCGGGCGCCGATCGCCGCCGCGCAGATGACCGGCACCAGCGTGCCGGTGGCGGCACCGCGGTGGACAGCATCGCGGACCTCGTCGGAGGAGAGCTCGATGCCCTCCAGGTACTTCTCGATGAGCGAGTCGTCCGTCTCGGCGGCCGCGTCCATGAGGGCGCTTCGGGCCCGTTCGATCTCACCGCTCATAGCCGCGGGGATCTCGGTGGCGACGGCGCCACCGTCGGTGCCGAAACGGTGGGCGGTGCCGTCGACCAGGTCCACGTAGCCCTGAAGCGATTCCGCCGCCCCCATGGGAACCACGACGGCGATCGGCTTTCGCCCGAAGGCGTCCCGGAGCGCGTTGACGGTGGCCTCGTACGCCGCGTTCTCGCGATCCATCCGATTGACGACGATGAGGCAGGGGAGGCCGGCCGCCGTGATCATCTCCCAGGCCAGCTCGGCCCCCACGGGAACCGAGCCGTTGGCGCTCACCACCAGGACGGCGGCGTCGGCGCCCGCAAGGGCGCTGGCGACCTCACCGGCGAAGTCCTGGAAGCCGGGTGCGTCGATGAGGGTGACCTGCGTGTCCTTCCAGTCGCAGTGGGCGACCGCGGAACTGATCGAGATGGAGCGGCGCTGCTCCTCGGGCTCGAAGTCGAAGATCGAGGTGCCCTGGTCGGTGGAGCCCAACCGGGGGGTGGCCCCCGCCGTGTGCAGAAGCGCCTCGCACAGGGTGGTCTTGCCGTCGTGGCTGTGGCCGACGACGGCCACCGTGCGAATGCGATCCGGTGCTGGCGTGGGCATGGTGTGACGACCTCCTCGGAGACGTCGGCCCCTCTGGGGCGGCGGTGGCAGCCAATGGTATTGCGGGGCGTCACGACTCCGTCCGCTCCCGGGAGCGGGGCGTGCGGAGGGGCCGGCACGGAGGGACGATCCAAGGGCAGACTTCCCGTGATGACCGGCCTCCGTTTCGCCGCCCTCGCCCTCCTCCTGACCGCCTGTGGCGGCGAGGTGGCGATGGCCACCCCGACACCCCATTGCCGGTCGGTGCCCTCCCTCCCACCGCCGTCCGCCGCGGCGACCCCGGTGTCGGCCACGGCGGACCATGCGCAGGTCGATCCCGGGAGCACGGTGACCTTCACGGAGACCGCTGCCGGCCCCGCGACGGTGCAGGTCGACTGCTCTCAACCGCTTCAGGTGGTCGTCACCGACGGCACCGGGCTGAGCGTCTACAGCGGCTCTTCGCCGGCGGCGCCCGCCAGCGCCTGCGTGGATGGGGAGGTCGCCGTCGCCAGCGGAGTCACGGAGACGTACCAGGTCATCTGGCCCGTCGAATCCTCGATCCCCGGCGGGACCTACACGGCCACCCTGATCCTCGGCGACGCGCCCGAGCTCACCCTGACCCTGGCCGTCGGGACCGTGCCCGGCGAGTGCTAGCCGGAGGGTCCGGCCCGAGCTCGCCGACCACGACCAGGCTGTCGCAGAGAGGGCTGCCCGGGTAACGGGTCCAGCCATCGAAGGTGTGGGTCACCCGCATCCCGGCCCGGGCGAAGGCGGCCGGGATCTCCTCGAAGCGCAGCAGCCGGCTGGTGGTCTGCTGGACGGCGACGCCGCCGTCCGGGAAGATCGCGACCTCGCGGAGGATGAAGAGATTGCGGGCGCGATCGAAGACGCTGTCGCTGAGCAGCAGCTGGCGGCGCTTCCCGAGCAGAGAGCCGTCGGCGACCTCCCAGGCCGAGAGCCGCCCGGGCGGCTGGTCGGGCCGCAGCCGGAACTCGGCGATCAGCCGGCCCCCGGGGCGGAGTGAGGCGGCGAGGCGGCGCAGCGCGGCGGCCTGCCGGGGCGCGGTGAGATTCTCGAGGACGTAGTAGATGAGGAGGACCGCGTCGTACCGCGGCTCGAGCGGCAGGTTGCGGACGTCCCCCACCTCGAAGTGGGTGAGACGCGCCACGCCACTGGCCCGAGCCTCCCTGCGGGCATGCCGGATCACCGCGGGCCCGACGTCGACGCCGTCGACCCGGTAGCCGAGCCCGGCCAGCCCCACCGCATACAGGCCGGGCCCGCAGCCGGCGTCCAGGACGTACGCCGGCGGGTCGGGGAGGAGCTGGCGAAGGCGCGTGACGTGCCGCTCGATCAGCGTGCGGCGCCGGCTGGCTCCGTCGTGGGTCTGGTCGAGGTGCTCGGCCAGGAGCCGCCGGCTGAACGCCGGGTCCGACCAGTCCAGCTCGGCGTCGGGGTCGAACGGTCGCGGCCAGGCGGGAAAGCGGGAGAGACGGCGGACCAAAGGCACGGGTGCCGCCATTCTGGTCCCCCGCGAGCTGGTTGGCTCGGCTAGTGTCGTGGCCGTGAGCGTGACCGCAACGCCTCTCTCCGCCGCCATCGCCTTCGTGATCGCGTACGCGGTGGGCGCGCTGCCCGTGGCCTGGCTGCTGGTCCGACGGGAGAAGGGGATCGACCTGCGCCTCTTCGGGGGTACCGGGGCGATCGACACCCTCCGGGCGGCGGGACCCTCCACCGCGCTCCTCGCGGGCCTCATCGAGCTGCTCAAGGGCGGCGTCGTCGGCCTCACCGCCTACCTCCTCAGCCATCACACGGACTGGTTCGCCGCGAGCGCCATCGCCGGGTGCGTGGTGGGAGACGCATTCCCGGTCGGCTTCCGGCGCGGCGGTCGCGGGCTGGTGCCGCTGATCTCGGGGCTGGCGCTCTCCCTTCCCCTCGCCGGTCTGCTCTGCGCCGTCATCGCCGTCCCGGTGGCGATCTCCACCCGGATGCGGGGGAGCGTCTACGACATCGCGGTGACCATCGCCGTCCCCCTCGGCCTGCTGCTCGGGAGCTTCGATTGGCGTACTCTCCCGCCTGCCGCCGTGATCGTCCTCGCGCTGGTGGTCCGCTCCCGGCTGCGGCGCGGCGCCCGGGCCCGCTCCGCCCTGGCCAATCGCGCCGGTGCGACCATCCTCGATCTACCCCCAGCACCCAGACAGGAGTCCTGAATGCACGCCGTCGCCAGCATCGACAGCCTCTTCCAGGGGTGGGTGGTGACCTATGGGCTCCTGGCCATCCTCCTCCTCATGATCGTGCAGTGCGTCGGGGTCCCCTTCCCCAGCGAGGTGATCATGCCGGTGGCCGGCTACCTCGCCTCCACTGGGCGGCTCAACCTGGTGGCGGTGATGGTGGTGGGCATCGTGGGCAACGTGGTCGGATCGCTGATCGCCTACGGGTTGGCGGCCTGGCTCGGCGAGCCGGTGCTGCTCGGCCCGGGGCGGTACATCGGGATCCGCGCCCACCACGTGGAGATCGCCGACCGATGGTTCCGCCGCCACGGGACCGGCGCCGTCTTCTGGGGCCGCTTCCTCCCGGTGATCCGCACCTACATCTCCTTCCCAGCCGGGCTGGCCCGGATCCGGATCACCACCTTCACCGCGATGACCTTCCTCGGCACGGTGCCGTGGACCGTGGTCCTGGCCGTCGCCGGCTACGAGGGCGGGAAGAACTGGAACCGCATCTCGGGCCCGATCGGCGACGCGGGCATCGTCCTGGCCGTGGCGCTGGTGGCGGTGGTCGTGGTCTGGTGGGTCCGGGGCCGGGGGCGCTCGGCAGCCACGGCCTCGGGTCCCGCGGGGACCGCGTCAGCGGACCGGCGCTCGGATGACTGAACGGTGATCGGGCTCATCGACATCGGCGGGACCAAGTGCCTGGCCAGCGTCACGGGCGAGCGCGGGCTGCCGGGGACGCCGATCGTGCAGCCCACCCCGACCGGCGGCGACCCGGGGGATTTCCTCTCGGAGATGCTCGACCGCGTCAGCGGCCGGCGCAGGCTGGAGGCGATCGCGGTGGCGACGCCCGGCCCCTTTGACCGCGAGCGGGCAACCCTCCTCAACCCGCCCGGGCTGTCGGAGGCGTGGCACGGCCTGGACCTCCGGGCGACCCTGGGCAGGCGCTTCGGCTGCCCCGTCTTCGCCGAGAACGACGCCAACTGCGCCGCTCTCGCCGAGGCACGCTTCGGCGCCGGACGGGGCTTCCCGACCGTCGCCTACTACACCGTGAGCACCGGGATCGGTGCCGGCTTGGTGCGCGATGGCGAGCTGGTGATCGCCCGCCACGACACCGAGGCGGGCCACCAGGTGCTCTGGCCCGCGCATCTGGGCGGTCCGGCGTGCCACTGCGGGGGTCATGGCTGCCTGGAGGCCCTCGCCAGCGGCAACGCCATCCGGAAGCGCTTCGGAGTGGCCCCGGAGGAGATGGACGACCCTGCGGCCTGGGCCGAGATCGGCCGCTGGCTGGGATTGGCGGTCGTCAACACCGTGGCCCTGCTCGACTGCGATGTCGTGATCTTCGGCGGCGGGGTCGTCAAGGCCTGGGGGAGATTCGAGCTGGAGCTGCGGCGGACCGTCGGAGAGAGCCTCTTCCTCCAGCCTCTGCCGGAGATCCGGCGGGCCGAGCTGGGCGACGATCGGAACGTCTGGGGTGCGATGACCCTCGTCCGAGGTTTGGCGCCGCCCGCAACGCTGGTACAGTGACGGGGTGTCCAAACGAGTGAGCACGGTCAGCATCGATGACGTCATCGCCTCCATCGAGACGGCGCGAGACAAGGTGATGGCCGACGAGGTCAAGTCCCTGGTCAAGCTGGGGCTCCCCAAGAGCGTCGCCTACAAGATGGTGGCTGAGCGCTACCGGCAGCGCAGCGAGACCGACGAGGGCGAAGAGGCCGCGGGTACCCCGTGGCCTGATATGTCCTGATAGCGGGGGCGCGGCACCCATGGCCTACCTCCCCAACGGAGCCGATGAGCGCCGGCAGATGCTGGAGGCGATCGGTGCCGCGAGCGTGGAGGAGCTGTTCGCGACGGTCCCGGAGCGACTGCGCCACCCCCAGCTGACTCTCCCGGAGCCGCTCGCCGAGCAGGACCTGGTCACCGAGCTGGAGCGCCTGGCGGGCCGCACCCACCCCCTCGGATCATTGGACTCCTTCCTCGGTGCCGGCGTCTACCGCCGCTACGTCCCGGCCATTGTCCGAGCCGCCATCGCACGCCCCGAGTTCTACACGGCCTACACCCCGTACCAGGCCGAGGCATCCCAGGGCACGCTCCAGACGATCTTCGAGTTCCAGTCGATGATCTGCGAGCTCACCGGCATGGACGTGGCCAACGCCTCCCTCTACGACGGCGCCACCGCGGCCGCCGAGGGCGTGATGATGGCCGTGGCCCAGACCGGGCGGCGCCGGGTGGTCGCGGCCGCCGATCTGCACCCCGAGACGCTCGCCGTGATCCGCACCTACGGGCGGGGTCGCGGGGTTGAGGTGGCGACCACTGACGACGTGAGCACAAGCATCGGAGCTGGCGATGCCTGCGCCGTCGTCGCCCTGCCCGGGTTCCTCGGAACGGTGGAGGAGCTCGCCCCGGTGGCCCAGGCCGCCAGGGCGGTCGGAGCCATCTCGATCTGCAGCGCGGACCCGATCGCCTGCGCGCTGGTCGCCCCGCCCGGAGACCTCGGTTTCGACATCACGGTCGGGGACGGCCAGCCGCTCGGCGTCCCGCCGTCCTTCGGCGGCCCCCACGTCGGCTTCATGGCGGTGCGGCAGGAGCTGATGCGGCGGATGCCGGGACGCCTGGTCGGTCTCACCCACGACCGCCACGGCAGGCGCGCCTATGCGCTGACCCTGCAGGCACGTGAGCAGCACATCCGCCGCGAGAGGGCGACCTCCAACATCTGCACCAACCACGCCCTGACCGCCCTGGCGGCGACGGTCTACATGGCCAGGATGGGGGGAGCCGGGATGCGCAGGGTGGCCGAGATCAGTGTCCAGCGCGCCCACGCCCTGGCCGGCCGGCTGAGCGCCCTGGACGGCTTCGAGCTCGCGGAGCCGGCGCGCCCCTACCTGTGGGAGTTCGCGCTCCTGGTCCCCGGCGACGCCGACGACTTCGCCAGGGCGATGCGCCGCCAGGGGATCGTCGCCGGCCTGCCGCTCGGGCGATTCGACCCGGACCGCCGCGAGCAGCTCCTGGTCTGCTGCACGGAGACCAGCACCCCCGCCTCCCTGGACCGGTACGTCGAGGCGGCGTCCCGCTTCGCAGGGCCGGTCGAGGTCAACCGATGAGCGAGGTCGCCGAACCGGGCATGGAGATGAGTCGGGTGCCGGCGCCCGAGTGGGCGGGCGAGGAGCCGCTCGTCTTCGAGCTGGGCGGCGACCTGGAGAGGGGGCCGCGGGAGGTGAGGACCGGTGTCGCGGACCGGCCCCTCGCGGAGCTCCTGCCCGGTGTTGCGCTCCGCGCCACCCCAGCGCCCATCCCGGCGGTTCCCGAGCCGGTGCTCGCCCGCCACCTGGGACGTCTCGCCCGCCGCAACCACAACCTGCACCAGGGGATCTACCCGCTCGGCAGCTGCACCATGAAGTACAACCCGGCGGTCGACGAGGAGCTGGCGAGGTTGGCCGGTTTCGCAGACATCCACCCCTACCAGGATGCCGGCGACGTCCAGGGCGCGCTGGAGTTGATGTGGGAGTTGGAGCGGCTGCTCTGTGAGATCACCGGGATGACCCGGATCTCCCTCCAGCCGGCTGCCGGGGCCCACGGCGAGTGGACCGGGTTGCGGATGATCCAGGCGTATCACGCCGCCCGTGGCGACACGCAGCGGACCCGGGTGCTCATCCCCGACTCCGCGCATGGAACCAACCCGGCCTCGGCAGCTCTGGCGGGTCTCGAGGTGGTGACCATCCGGAGCAACCCCGACGGCACCGTGGACGTCGCCGACGTCGCACGGCATCTGGACCGCCGGGCGGCGGCGATCATGATGACCAACCCCAACACCCTCGGGGTCTTCGAGAAGGACATCCTGGAGATCGCCGGCATGGCTCACGAGGCGGGCGCGCTGCTCTACTACGACGGCGCCAATCTCAACGCCCTGGTCGGGCTTGCCCGCCCCGGTGACATGGGCTTCGACGTCGTCCATCTCAACCTGCACAAGACCTTCTCGACGCCCCACGGCGGGGGCGGGCCGGGGAGCGGCCCGGTCGGGGTCGCGGAGGCGCTCACCCCCTTCCTGCCGACGCCCACGGTGGCGAGGGACGGCGACCGCTTCCGGCTGGACCACGACCACCCTCAGTCGATCGGCAAGGTGCGGTCCTACTACGGCAACTTCGGGATGCTGGTGCGCGCCTACGCCTACATCCGGGCCTACGGCTCCTCCATCTCAGCGGTGGCCGAGAACGCCGTCCTCAACGCCCGCTATCTCCAGTCGCGGCTGGGCGGGACCTTCCCGATGGCGGTGACATCCGACTCCATGCACGAGTTCGTTGCCACCACCAAGGGGGGCCGGGTGGTGGGGCTCCGCGCCCTGGACGTCGCCAAGCGGCTGCTCGACTACGGGGTGTACGCGCCCACCGCGTACTTCCCCACCACCGTCCCCGAAGCGCTCATGTTCGAGCCGACGGAGACGGAGTCGAAGCGCAGCCTCGACCTGCTCGCCGAGGTCTGCGCGGCCATCGTGGCGGAGGCCGAGAGAGACCTCGACCACGTCCGCGGCGCGCCGTATCTGACGCCGGTCAGCCGCGTCGACGAGGTGGAGGCCGCGCGCCGGCCGGTGTTGCGGTGGAGACGGGCGGAGTGACCGCGCCGCGCGACGAGCTGCACCGGCTGCTCGCCGAGCGCGCCTTCCGCTGGGGGGACTTCGTGCTCGCGAGCGGGAGGCGGAGCGATTACTTCTTCGACGGCAAGCAGGTGACCCTGGAGGGCCGCGGTCTCTTCCTGGCGGCGTCCCTGATGCTGGCACGCTGCCGCGAGCTGGCTGTCACCGCGGTGGCCGGGGACGACGGGGTGGGCCCGCTCCTCGGAGCGATCGTGGCCCTGAGCGGGGCCGGCTCGGACCCGGCGCTCCGCGCCTTCATGATCCGCAAGGTGGAGAAGGTTCACGGCACCGCGGCCAAGATCGCAGGGCCGGTGCCGGTCAAGGGTGAGCGGGTGGCCCTCGTCGAAGATGTCGTCACCACCGGCGGATCGGCCTTCCGCGCCCTGGAGGCGCTTGCGCCCACCGGCGTGGTGGTCGCGGAGGCCATCGTCCTGGTCGACCGCGAGGAGGGTGCCGAGGCCGCCCTGCTGGCGCGGTCCCTGCCCCTGCACGCGCTCTTCCGGCGCAGCGAGTTCGGCACTCACAGCTGAGACGCGGCTGAGAAAGGCGCGACACCACCGCTTCGTGGCCAGGGTTTCAGCGGCCTCTCAGGGAGTCGCCGTCTGACCGGTGCCAGCATGGGGTCCACGTTCAGATGAACTGGAGGACCACATCGATGCGAGGTCTCGGCAGGCTCGGCGCCGCCGCTCTGGCCGCCCCGGCCCTGTTCCTCGCCGCGGCCTGCGCGCACGTGGTCCCGGCGCCGACGGCACCTGCCGCGCAGAGCGTCGCGCCGATCAGCGCTCCGATGAACACGGGCCCGGCCGCTGCGGGCCCGGAGGCCACCGGCGACCAGCTCAACCAGATCGACGACCAAATCGGCGACCAGCTCAACCAGATCGACAACGAGATCGGCCAGGTCAACCAGGGTCTGGCCACCAGCGAAGGAGACCCGGCCCAATGAATCTGCGCCATCCCGTCCGCATCGGCATCGCCGCCTTGGCGGTGAGCGCCGCCCTCGCCGCCGCGGGCGTCCTGCCCGCCATGGCCGCATCCACTCCCTCTGCCACCCCCACCGCCGCCGGGGCCTGCACCGGCAGCGTCAGCGCGATGCTGGCGTGCATCGATCAACGCGCGTCCACGGCCGTCTCCAACCGGGAGACCGCTCTCCAGAAGATGACCTCTGAGGTCAATGGCAGCAAGGACATCACCGCGAGCGACAGGGCGACCCTGCTCGGCCAGCTCCAGGCTGACGAGTCCGGCCTCACCACGCTCCTCGCGACGATCAAGGGTGACACCACGGTGAAGCAGGCGCTGGCGGATACCGCGACCATCGTCACGGGCTACCGGGTCTACCTCCTCGAGCAGCCCAAGGTGCACCTGGTGATCGCCGCCAACACCGAGACGACGGTCGAGGCCAAGCTCCAGTCGAAGCTGCCCTCGATCCAGACCGCGATCAACAACAGCAACGCCTCGGCCGCGCAGAAGGCGGCGGCGCTGACCGCGTTCAACGACTGCACCACCCAGCTGGCTGCCGCGCAGTCGGCATCGTCGGGCATCGTCTCCGAGGTGATCGACCTTCTCCCCTCCGGCTACCCCGGCAACCAGCCGGCCCTGGAGTCCGCCAAGGACCAGGCGCAGACCGCGCGCACCGACCTCGGCAAGTGCAGGACCGACATCCAGAGCATCCGCACCGATCTCAAGGGCTAGACGGAAGCTCGTTCCAGCGGGGCGGGCGGAGGAGTGCCGAGCTCCTCCGCCCGCAGAGCGTCTCCACCGCAACGAGCGGGACCGCGGCCCACCTGCGAGGTCGTGATCTCCGTCCGGCCGCCGGCAAAGTGCCTAGTATCGGGTGAGTGGTCCGCATGCTCACCGCCGCCTTGGTCTCGGTCGCGCTGACAGCGTGCTCGGCGACGGGTGGCCACTCCTCCTCGGCCAGCCCGAGCCACTCCCCGTCCTCGACTCCGTCGGCGACGGGGACGGCGTCCCCCAGCTCGGCCCCGGACACGGAGCAGGTGACGGTGACGGCCTCGGGAGTGGGGGCGTACGACCTCCAGGCGTACCCGGTGGCGGTGCTGCGCAATCAGGCCTCCGCCCACATCGCCACCGGGGTGGTGGTCGGCTTCACGGTCCACTTCCCGGGCGGGACCTACGCCCTCACCGCGGAGCCCGTGTCGCTGGCGGCGGGAGAGACCCTGGCGGTGACCGCCCTGTGCACCGACTCGTGCGCCCGAGCCACCAGCGCCGCGGTCTCCGTGACCGTCGGAGGCTGGAAGGCCGGGGATCGAGCCGTCATGACCGCGACCTCGGCGACGTATGCGTGCGGCTCCCCCTGTGCGGGAACGACCGGATACCAGGGGGACGTCTCAGCCACCCTGAGCGGGCAGGTCCCGTCCGGGGCGGTGCTGAGCCTGTCCGCAGCCTGCGAGGACAGTGCCGGGACCATTGTCGGCGGCGGGCTCACGGCCACCGTCTGGCCGGGAGGAACCCCGGCGGTCAGCTCGGTGCCAGTCCTGGTGAGTGCCACGCCGGCGTCGTGCCAGCTCTACGCGACGGAGATCAGCTGAGGCCGGCCGGGGGCCACACGGCGGGCGGGTGAACGGGCGAGCGGCGGAGCTGGAAGGAAACCGGGTCGTCAGGCCAGCGAGCAGACCGGCCAGGCCGAGGAGTCCCCGGCGGCGAACATGCTCGCCGCGATGTCGGACTGCTGGACCGGATCCCAGATGTCCGTGCCCCCGTGAGCCTTGAAGGTGGACATGACGAACTGGAAGAGGCCGTAGTAGGGGCCGGAGGGGTTGTACGAATTGGTGTGGAGGGTGGACTCGCACGTGGCGGTGCTGATCATCCAGGCGGGGCTGACCCCATGGGCTTCAGCCGCCTGCGTGATGACGGCCTCGACCTCGGCGGTGGAGTAGGGGTCGGAGGGGATCTCCGTGCCCTCGACCACCTGAAGAGGGGAGAGCTTGGGGGCGGGCGGAAGGCTGGCGAGCACCGGCGCGCTGATCACTCCGGTCCCTGCGTTCAACGGGTCGCCGAGAGGCACGATGTGGAAACGTAGGAGGGCGCCGGCGGAGGTGTTCGGTGGGCCTTGAATCTGGACCGTGGAGGGGCCCGAGAACGCCGCCACGGTGAGGGTCAGCAGGGCGCTCAGAGGCAGGATGGCGATCCCCGCGATCAACTCCCCGAGGCGTCGCGGAATCCAAATTCGGCCACGGCGGCCGCCGAGCCCGCCGAGGTGGCGTGCCAGCCACCGCGCCGCGCCACGGAGTCGCTGATCCAGGCGCGACACCCACCCCGCAAGCGCGCCGGCNNGGGACGGCTCAGCTGGGTCTCCGTTCCACCGAGGTGAGGGTGGTGGGCCCCGGACCGGCGGGGCCAAACCCGCCGTGCAGGACGCGATCGGATCGATCCGTGACCCGGGCACCCTACCACAGCCGCTCGGCGGGCGCACGACCCTCGCTCCCTTCGTGACCGGCGCCGGGCGGCTGCTGTCAGACTTCGGACCATGATCGACGACTTGCTCCGGGAGCACCCCGTGGAGCGGCGGACCGT
>PLAK01000097.1:0-19379 GCA_003134115.1 Candidatus Changshengia sp. | reverse complement strand
GCGAGCTGGCCGAGGAGACCGGATACACGGCGAAGATCTGGCAGCGACTCGCCACGGGGCCGACGGCACCGGGATACAGCGGGGAGCTGCTCCACCTCTTCGCGGCACGCCGCCTCAGCCCCGGTGAGACGCACACCGACCCGGACGAGCACGTGATCGCCCAGCTCTTCACCGAGTCGGAGGCCGGCCGGCTGATCGCCGAAGACGCCGTTGACGTGAAGACGATCGCCGGCCTCGCCCTGGCCGGATTCCAGGTGGCGGCCGGCGGCCCGGATCGAAGCTCGACACCCGCATGAGCGACCGAGCCAACGGGGCCGGCGGCGCGGACGATGTCGTCGCCCGCGCGATCCAGGAGCTGATCGACTCCGTCCCCGGCGAGGAAGAGGCACCACCCCCGGAGGCGGAGACCTCGACCGTCCAACCCTGGGCGGAGACCGCGTCCCCGTCAGCGAGCGACAAGCGACCCCTGGAGGCGCTGCTCGGCGAGTACGTCGCCCGGGTCGAGGCCACGCCCGGGGCGATGGCCCGACTCCCCACCGAGGCTCACCCCTCCAAGACGTTCTATGACCGCTTCGCGCGCTCGTCGCAGCCTGGCGGCGCCGGCCGGCGCCGGCGGAGACGGGTCTCGGGGAGGAAACGCCGGGGCGGACCCGGACGCGGCCAGCAGCCCCACTGATGGCGCCGGGCGGACGGCTCGGTGGATGCACGGTCGAGGCCCTCCTCTTCGACTACGGCCTGACCCTGGTCAGCTTCACCCGCCCCTCCGAAGCCCTGCTTCGAGCCCACGAGGAGGTCATCCGGCAGCTCCAGGCGGCCGGGGTGGGCCCTCTTCCATCGGCCGCCACGCTCCTCGCCGAGGTGCACGACCGCGTCGAGGAGACGGTGGCGCGCCACGAGGCGACCGGCGCCCTCGGCGAGATCGATGCCGTGGCGGAGGAGCGTCACGCGTATGCGGCGCTCGGCATCCGGCTCTCCGATGAGCTGAGCGAGGAGGTGGCCGCGCTGGTGCAGCAGGCCTGGTGGGAGGGGGTCACCATGCCATCTGCGACGGTGGCCACCCTGGAGGAGCTGAGGCGACGTGGCCTCCGTCTCGGCATCTGCTCCAACGCCCCCTATCGTGCCGTCAGCCTCCGCCTCCAGCTCGCCCACCTCGGGCTGGCCGGTCTCTTCGAGAGCGTGACCTTCTCCAGCGAGATCGGCTGGCGCAAGCCGGCGCCCCAGATCTTCGCCGCCGCCCTGGACCGCCTGGGCGTCGAGGCGAGCGTCTGCGCGATGGTGGGAGACCGCCGCCGCGAGGACATCGCCGGCGCGCGTGCCGCTGGGATGGCGACCATCCGAACCCGCGAGCATCGGGACGACCCCGGGCCGGGCGACGCGGACGCGGTGATCGACGGGCTCTCCGATCTGGTCAAACTGCTGTTCCCGCCACAGAACGGGGGCAACCGTGGTAGCGTCGTTGGCGACGACACATCCCGTTGACCCGAGAAATCAAGCAGGAAGCGAGATGATGGATGCCGCCTTCCGGGGTTACCTGATCGAGAGATGTCGACTGCGCGGCATCTCCCTCCATCGCCTTGCGCTGCTCTGTGACCTCAACCAGATCTACTTCTACCAGGCGGTCAACAAGAACAAGGACAACCCCCCTCCGTGGGTGCTCCGCCGGGCCGCGCCCCACCTGGGCGTCAGCTACGTTGAGCTGCTGATGGCAGCCGGCTACCTCACCGAGGACGACATCCGGGACTTCTCGACCCGCCGGCCGCCCGGCTTCACCGGTTAGCCGTACACCCGGCGGCGCTGCCCCGGGGTCTCCGACCGCCCCGTCCCCCCACGGGGGACGCGCGAGCGACAGAATCGGCTCATGGGCTGGGTGCGAGCCATCATCCACCTCGACCTCGACGCCTTCTACGCATCGGTGGAGCAGGAGCGACGTCCTGAGCTGCGCGGGCGACCGGTGATCGTCGGCGGTGGGGGGGATGGCCGCACGGCCCGCTCCGTGGTCTCCGCCGCCTCGTATGAGGCGCGCCGCTACGGGGTGCACTCCGCGATGCCGCTGGGGAGAGCCGTGCGCCTCTGCCCCACGGCCGCCGTGCTCCCGGTCGACTTCCCAGCGTACCGGCAGGCATCGACCCGGATCTTTGCTCTGGCACGAGCCCTGACCCCCCTCGTCGAACCGCTCTCCCTGGATGAGGCATACCTGGACGTGACCGCCACCCCGGGCGACCCCGAGGAGATGGCCATCCGCCTTCGCGACCAGATCCTGGCGGAGACGGGGCTCCACGCGAGCTTCGGGATCGCCACCTGCAAGACCGTCGCCAAGATCGCCTCCGATCTACGCAAGCCGCGAGGGTTCGTCGTCGTGCGGCCCGGCGACGAGGCGGAGTTTCTGCGGCCTCTTCCGCTCCGCACGCTTCCCGGGCTGGGCCCGTCAACGGCCGGCACCCTCGCCGGGCTGGGTCTTCGCACCCTCGGCGAGCTGGCCGGGCATCCGGCGGCGTTGCTCGAGCGACGCCTGGGCAAGGCAGCGGCCCACTCCCTGACCCGCCGTGCCCGGGGCATCGACACCTCACCGGTGGTGCCCCCCAGCACGACGAAGTCGATCTCCCGTGAGGAGACCTACGATCGCGACGTCGTCGACGCCGGCATGCTCCGGGAGCGCGTGCGCCATCTCTCGGCCGACGTGGGGAGAAGGTTGCGCGCCGCCGGGCTCAGCGCACGAACCGTCAGCCTCAAGATCCGCTACGCGGACTTCACGTCCCTGACCCGGCAGTGCCCCCTCGATGGGGGCAGCGACAGCGATGCGGCCATCACCTCCGGCGCCCTCGCCCTCCTCACCGCCACTCATCAGCCGGACCGGCCGGTCCGCCTCGTCGGGGTCGGCGTGCACAACCTGGAGAACGCGGCGCAGCTGGACCTCTTCAGTGCACCGCGCGCGGCCCGCGAACGCCACCTCGACGCCACCCTCGACGCGCTCCAGCGCCGCTTCGGCCCGGGCGCGGTCCACCGCGGTGCGCCGGCCCCGGAGCTGCGCGACCTCGACTGGCGCCACGAGGACCTCCGCGAGACCTAGGAGGGTCCTTCAGCACCCTGCCAGGGCGGCGGCGGGCAGCCCGCATCCGGAGGCCGCGGCTCTACTCCTCCTCCTCGGCGCCATCCCATCCGTCGGCACCATCGTCACCGGCGTCGTCCAGGTATTGGACGATGTCGGAGTCGAAGTCGGAGCGGGCGCTGTCCAGCATCCCGGAGATCAGCTCGACCCTCTCGGGTGACCAGAGCAGCACAGCCGCCAGCTCGGTCACGGTGGGCACATGGCCGGCCTGCCGGTGGAGCGCCACCCGCGCCACATCGAGCAGGCGGGTGTCCTCGACCAACTCGGCGGCCTCCGCGATCGCGGCTTCGCGCACTTCGATGACGTGGTCGAGATGACGGTTGACAACACGGCGGACGTAGGCGCCAAACCCGGCACCGCTGCCGGTGCGCTCAACGTACTCCTCGACCGCCACCAGCGCCGCCAGCGAGCCCTCCTGAAAGAGGTCGAGAAGCTCCACCCCGCGGTCGCGGTGGGCGACCGCCTCAGCGAGAACCGGGCTCAGCGCGTGTTCGACCAGGGCGGCGTGAGCGTCCCGATCACCTCCGACGGCAGCGGCGATCAGGGCCTCCACGGCTCCGGCGGACAACCTGGGGCCGGCGCGCACCTGGGCCGCCAGGGCATCGAGCTCGGTGTCGTCCTCCCTCACGCTCATGGCGGGGTCAGCATCCCATCGGGAGGTAGGACCTGCCCACGACCCGGGCTCAAACGCCAGCCGGCGCCTTGCGGCCGAATTGAGCCGCGAAGTGCTCGACCGCCCGGGACACCTCCCGGCGCGCCGCCCCCGCGCTGGCCCGTTCGATGGCCAGGCCGGTGAGGCCGTTGCCGACCGAGTAGCGGGCGGTGAGCAGGACCCTGCAGCCGCCGCTCACGGGGCGGACAGTGCCGGTGATGGTGAGGTCGAGACCGTCCTCGAGGGTCATGACGGTGCGCTCCGGGCGGACCGCCTCAGTGCACACGAGCACCCCGCGGAGGTGGCGTCCGGAGATGCCCGCCTCGACCTCATAGCGCGCACCCACCCCCTGGGCGGGGCCTCCGATGTGCACCAGGCCCTTCACGCCGGGCAGCCAGTCGGCGTGCTCCAGGTCGGAGAGGGCCGCGAACGCCTCCTCTCTTCCGACCGGCACGGTGACGTCGGCGCTGGCCTCGATCACGGGTGGGACGGCTGAGAGCTTTGGGATGCCATGACTGACATTCACCGTACCACCGGGTGGACGCGGCCCGCGCCCGCCGCCGCACCGATCTCTCCGTCGCACCGTCACCTCACCGTCGCGAGAAGACGGCGGCCGTCAGGTAGTGTCGGAACGAAGCGAATGAACGTTGGCATCGCCCTCCTTGTCGCCCTGCCCCTGCTCGCCCTGATGGTGGCGTGCTCCGCCCTGGTGCGCCAGTCCCGACGCGATCGGAACCGGCTCGAGGAGCGGGCCGCCGACCTGAGCGCCTCCGCCACCCGGCTCCGGGCGGTGGCGGACGCCGTGACCGAGGCCATCCTGATCCTGGCCGGGGACGGACAGGTGACCCTGGCCAACCGGGCGGCCCACCGGCTCTTCGAGGCGGCGGACGGCACCCTCACCGGCTGCCACGTCGAGCGGCTGCTGCCCGCGTTCCGACCGGGCGCCTCCGATCTGCCGATGGGTGGAAGCGGCCCGGGCCAGGCCGAGGTGGCGGCGTTCCGGCGTGACGGGACCAGCTTCTCAGCGCAGGTGGACAGCCGTCTCGTCGCCGAGGGCGAGGGTCGCATCGTCGTCGTGCGCGACATGTCGGAGGTCCGCGCCCAATCGGCTGCGCTGATCCACCAGACGCTCCACGACAGCCTGACGGGACTCCCCAACGACCGGCAGTTCCGGGAGGCGCTCCTCGCCCGCCTGGAGGTCGCCGCGGCGCGGCGCGCCCCGTTCAGCGTCTTCCTCCTCGACCTCGATCGCTTCGCGGAGGTCAACGAGGGTCTCGGCCACGGCGTGGGGGACCGCCTCCTGGCGGTTGTCGCCGAGCGGCTCCGGCAGACCCTCCGGGCCACCGACGTCGTGGCGCGACTGGGAGGCGACGAATTCGCCGTCATCCCGGGAGGCAGCGCCACCCCGGCAGCGAGCGCACGGATCGCCCGCCAGATGCTCGCCGCCTTCAAGGAGCCGGTGACCGTCGACGGGCATGCCCTCGAAGCCGGGATCAGCATCGGCATCGCGAACTTCCCCGACCACGGCGCCGACGCGCAGACCCTGATGGCTCATGCCGAGATCGCTCGTCAGGCGGCCAAGCAGGCACGCCGCGGTTGGCGTGTCTACACATCCGCCGATGACACATCCGAGATCGAGGACAGGGCGGTGCGCCTCGCCGAGCTGAGGAAGGCGATCGACAACCAGGAGTTGGAGCTCTTCTACCAGCCGGTGGTGCGCCTCGCCGACTCCGCGCTGCTCGGCCTGGACGGGACGGTGCGCTGGCGCCACCCACGGCACGGCCTGCTGACCCCGGACCAGTTCGTCCCGGCCGCGGAGGAGACGGAGATCATCCGGCCGCTCACCCGCTGTGCGCTGGGGCTCGCCATCGAACAACAGGCGCGCTGGCGTGATCAGGGCCACGCCCTGCGGGTCAACGTCAAGATCGCCGGGCGCAACGTCCAGGACCGCCAGCTCCCGCGCGCCGTGAGCGGCCTCCTGGAGCGGTGGGGCGTGCCCCCGGCGTCCCTTTCGATCACGGTCGACGAGAACACCTCCCTCTCGCTGGAGGCTCCGGTCCTGCGATCCCTGGCCAAGATGGGGGTGGGCGTCGCTCTGGATGACTACGGCTCCGACTCCACCTCGCTTCTCCGCCTCCGCGCCCTGCCCTTCACCGAGCTGCGATTGGACGGTTCGCTGCTGGCCTCGGCGCGCCACGAGGGCGTGGAAGCCGCGGCGGTGCGCGGGATCGTCGAACTGGCCCACGCCCTCAACCTCACCGTCATCGCCACCGGGGTCGATGACGAGGCGGCACGCACCTCGATCCAGGGGCTCGGTTGCGATGCCGCGCAGGGCGGCCTCTGGAGCTACCCGGTGCCCTCGGGGGCCGTGATCCCGCTGCTCCGCCTGCTCGCCCGGCAGTCGCGCTTCCCGGGGCTCAGCCGGTACCGCCCGGGCGCCCCTCCACCAGCCCACACGGAGCCGGCGGAGGCCGGCTGACCCGGGCGGCATCGCCCGGTCGACTAGACTCGGCCGCCAATGGCCACAGAGCTCGGGATCGCGCTGCTCGGCGCGGGGACGGTCGGTACGACGGTCGCCCGAGAGCTCGAGGCGCATGCCGATCGGCTGGCAGCCCGGAGCGGCGGCCCGCTGGTGCTGCGCCGCGTCGCCGAGCGGGACCCGGAACGAGCTCGCCAGCTGGCCGCCCGTGGGGTGACCATCGACGCCGACGCGGCCGCGGCGGTGGCGGCCCCCGACGTCGACATCGTGGTCGAGCTGCTGGGAGGCCTGGAGCCGGCCGGCACCCTGCTCGACACCGCCCTCCAGCGTGGGCTGGGGGTCGTGACCGCCAACAAGGCCGTCATCGCCACCGGCGGCCACCGCCTGGTGCAGGCTGTGCAGCCCGCCAGCGGTGGGCTGGCGTTCGAGGCCGCGGTGGGCGCCGCGATCCCGGTTCTCGCGGTGCTCCGCGACTCGCTGCGGGGAGACGAGGTCCGGCGGATCAGCGCGGTGATCAATGGGACCACCAATCACATCCTGGGGCGGCTCGAGGCGGGGGATGACTTTGACCGGGCCGTGGCCGACGCGCAGGAGCGCGGGTATGCGGAGGCCAACCCAACCAACGACCTCGAAGGCCACGACGCCGCCCAGAAGCTCTGCATCCTCGCCTGGTTCGCGATGGGCGCGGAGGTGCGCCCCGAGCAGGTCCAGCGCCGCGGCATCCGTGACATCGATGCCGCCGACGTCGTCGCGGCAGCCCGTCTCGGATCGGTGATCCGGCTCGTGGCACGTGCCGAGCGATCGCGAGCCGGGTTGGCGCTGTCCGTCCAGCCGACACTCGTCCCGCGTTCCGGTCACCCCCTGAGCGACCTGGAAGGCCCCGACAACGCCGTCGTCGTCGAGAGCGACCTGGCCGGCCGGCTCGTGCTGCGCGGGCGGGGAGCCGGGGCCGAGGCCGCCGCCAGCGCGGTGCTCAGTGACATCGTGGCGGTGGCCCGGGCTCGCCGCGCAGGCCGCGAGGTGCCGCAACCGCCGGCCGCGCCGGTTCCGATCCTCGACGGGGAGCTGGCGGAGACCGCTGCCTGGCTTCGAGTGCGGGTTGACGGCCGCACGGACGCATCGGCCGTGATGGTCGAGGCGATCACCCGGGGTGGAGTTGTCGTGGAGCAGATCGGCCCCGGGGGCACCGGCGGCGAGCTGGTGGTCCTTACCCGTCCGGCGACCCGGGCCGCCCTGGACCGGAGCCTCACCGCCCTGGAGGGTCTTGGACTGGAGGTCAAGGTCGTGCAGCACCTTGACCGCCTGGGGGCCACGGCGTGACCGGGGGCGGTGCCCAGCGTGGAGCGGGCGTCATGGAGCGCTACGCCGAGCATCTTCCGCTCACCGCCAGGACCCCGCGGATCACCCTCGGCGAGGGGGGGACGCCCCTCATCGAGTCCCGCAACATCGGCGCGGACCTGGGTCTGCGCTCGCTCCACTTCAAGTTCGAGGGGCTCAACCCGACCGGCTCCTTCAAGGACCGGGGGATGGTGGTCGCCGTGGCCAAGGCTCTGGAGAGCGGCAGCCGGGCGATCATCTGCGCCTCCACGGGCAACACCAGCGCCTCGGCCGCGGCGTACGGAGCGCGCTTCGGCCTGCGCACCGTGGTGGTCGTGCCGGCGGGCAAGATCGCGCTCGGCAAGCTGGTCCAGGCCCAGGTGTTCGGAGCGACCGTGCTCATCATCGAGGGCAACTTCGATGAGGCTCTGCGTTCGGTCCGCCAGCTCGCCGAGACCCATCCGGTGACCCTGGTCAACAGCGTGAACCCCAACCGGATCGAAGGTCAGAAGACGGCCGCCTTCGAGATCGTCGACGAGCTCGGCGACGCCCCGGACATCCTCGCGATCCCGGTCGGCAACGCCGGCAACATCACCGCCTACTGGCGGGGCTTCCGGGAGTACCGCGACGCGGGGCAGGCGACCCAGCTGCCCCGGATGATCGGTGGCCAGGCGGAGGGAGCGGCCCCCCTGGTGCTCGGGGCCCCGGTGACCAACCCCCAGACCTTCGCCACCGCCATCCGGATCGGCAACCCGGCATCCTGGGCCAGCGCCGTGGCTGCCCGTGACGAGTCGGAGGGATTGATCGACTCGGTGACCGACGCCGAGATCGCCGCCGCCCAGCGCGACCTGGCGGGAACAGAGGGCATCTTCTGCGAGCCGGCGTCGGCCGCATCGCTCGCCGTGCTGCGCAAGGCGATCAAGGACGGCGCCGTCGCCCGGGGATCGCGGGTGGTCTGCGTCCTCACCGGGAACGGCCTCAAGGACCTCCCGGCGGTGAGCGACGGGCTGCCCCCGCCCCAGTCGGTGACCGGGACCCCGGCCAGTATCGCCGCCGCCATCGGGCTCTGACCCGGCTCCGCATGCACGTCACCGTCCGCGTCCCCGCAACCGTCGCCAACCTGGGGCCGGGCTTCGACATCCTGGCCCTGGCGCTGCAGCTGCAGAACGAGATCGAGGCGTGGTCCGAGCCCGAGGGCGGCATCAGCATCGATCCCGGTCCGGACGCCGCCGAGGAGCTCCGGGACCCGGCCCGCAACCTGATCGCCCGGGCCTTCGTCGCGGCGTGTGCGGATGCCGGGGTGGACCGCCCCTGCGCGCGCATCATCTGCCGGAACGCCATCCCCTTTGGGCGAGGGCTCGGTTCCAGCGCCGCCGCCGCTCTGAGCGGAGTGCTGGCCGCCAACGCGCTGGCCAATCTCGGGTGGGACGAGCAGCAGGCCATCGCCCGGGCGGCCGAGATCGAAGGGCATCCCGACAATGTCGCCGCCGCGATGCTGGGCGGCATGGTGGTCTGCGTCGGCGGCGGTCGGGTCGCCCAGGTGCACGTGCCCGACGAGCTGCGCGCCGTCCTCTTCGTGCCCGACGGGGAGATGAGCACGGACGCCGCCCGCCGTGTGGTGCCCCACTCCTTCAGCCGCGAGGATGCCATCTACAACGCCTCCCGATGCGCCCTGCTGATCACCGCGATGCTGACCGGCCGGCTCGATCTCCTCGGCGAGGCGATGCGGGACCGCTGGCACCAGCCCGCCCGCAGCGAGCTGATGCCCCACGTCCCCCTGCTGATCGACACCGCGCTGGCGGCGGGGGCGCACGGAGCCTGCCTCGCCGGCTCCGGCCCGTCAGTGCTCGCCCTCTGCACCGGGGAGACCGAGGCGGTGGCATCCGCGATGGCGGCGACAGCGCGGCTCGCCGGGGTTGCAGGCCACGCGGTCACCCACCCGGTTCGCAACTTCGGCGCGCGCGTGGATCTGGCCCCATGACCGCGGGGACCGATTCCGCCCTGACCGACACATCCCGCCGGTGCATCGTCCAGAAGTTCGGCGGCAGCAGCGTCGCCAGCGCCGAGCTGATCCAGCGCGTGGCCCGGCGGATCGCCGCCACCCACGCCAAGCGTGGCCGGGTGGTGGCCGTGGTCAGCGCCATGGGTGACAGCACCGACGAGCTGATCAGCCTCGCCCACAAGGTCAACCCGGCCCCCCCGAGCCGGGAGATGGACCAGCTCCTCTCCACCGGGGAGACCATCACAGCTCCGCTGATGGCGATGGCACTGGAACGGCTGGGGGTTCCTGCGATCTCCCTGACCGGGTTGCAGGCCGGGATCCGGACGAGCAGCGTCCACCGCAGCGCGCGGATCGTCGACATCGTTCCCCAGCGCATCATCGACGAGCTGGAGCGGGGCAGGGTGGTGGTGGTGGCCGGTTTCCAGGGCGTCGACGAGGCGCTGGACATCACCACCCTCGGGCGGGGCGGGACCGACACCACGGCGGTGGCGCTGGCCGTGGAGCTGAGTGCCGAACGCTGTGAGATCTACACCGATGTGGCCGGTGTCTACACCGCCGATCCCCGGGTCGAGCCGCGGGCGCGCCTCATCCCCGAGATCGCCTATGAGGAGATGCTGGAGTTCGCGGCTGTCGGAGCCAAGGTCATGCATCCCCGCGCCGTGGAGATCGGCGAGACCTACTCGATGCCGATCGTGGTGCGCTCGACCTTCGAGGACCAGCCGGGCACCCTCATCTGTCAGCATCCTGCCATGGAAGACCGCCAGAAGATTCGCGGCATCGCCCACGACAGCGGCGTTGCCAAGGTGATCCTGACCCGGGTGCCCGACCGACCGGGGATCGCCGCCGCCGTGTTCGGCGCCATCGGCAAGGCCGGTATCAATGTGGACATCATCGTCCAGAACGTGAGCCACGACGGCTTCACCGACCTCTCCTTCACCATCGCGGAGGAGGATCTCTCCCGCTCCCGACCGGTGCTCGAGGAGGTGGCCCGGGAGGTCCAGGCCGAGCAGGTGGTGGCGGACACCGGCATCGCCACCGTGTCGGTGGTGGGAACCGCCTTCCTGGGCACGCCGGGGATGTTCGCCCGGATCTTCGACGCCCTCTCGGCCCAGGGGATCAACGTGGAGCAGATCACCACCAGCCAGATCCACGTCACCGTGATCATCGCCCGCGACCGGGTCGCCGACGCGGTGCGAGCGCTGCACGCGGAGTTTGAGCTGGAGCACGACTAGCAGGGGCTGAACCGCTCATGGCACTGAGCGTCGGTATCGTGGGCCTGCCCAACGCGGGCAAGTCGACACTCTTCAACGCTCTGACTCAGGCAGGGGCCCAGGTGGGCAACTACCCGTTCACCACCATCGAGCCCAACACCGGGGTGGTGGCGGTGCCCGATGAGCGGCTGGACCGGCTGGCGGCGATCTTCTCGCCGCCCCGGGTCATCCCGGCCTCGGTGACCTTCACCGACATCGCCGGCCTGGTGCG
Source organism: Candidatus Changshengia sp. (assembly GCA_003134115.1). GTDB lineage: Bacteria > Chloroflexota > Dormibacteria > Aeolococcales > Aeolococcaceae > Changshengia. The sequence goes on along the minus strand of PLAK01000097.1, from coordinate 8,341 downwards.
GGGGGCCAGCCGGGGCGAGGGCCTGGGCAACCAGTTCCTCGGCCACATCCGCGAGTGCGACGCCATCGTGGTGGTGGCCCGGGGGTTCGAGGACCCCGACGTGAGCCATGTGGAAGGCGCCGTCGATCCCCTCCGCGATCTCGACGTCATCGAGCTGGAGCTCCAGCTCGCCGACCTGGAGACGGTGACCCGCCGGCTCGACAAGCGGGAGAAGACCGCCCGCCTCCAGAAGGAGAAGGCGGAGGAGGCCCTCGAGGTGATGCACCGCGTCCGTGACCACCTCGACGCCGGTGGTCCGGTGCGCACCCTGGCGCTCTCGGACGAGGAGCGCGGCCACATCCACGAGCTCTACCTGCTCACCGCCCACCCGCTGATCGTGGTGGTCAACGTCGGCGAGGGCGACGCGGGCAAGCCACCCGCCGACGCCGTCGTCGAGCTGGCCCGCCGGCACGGTGGCGATTGTCTGGCCATCTCCGCCCGGATCGAATCCGAGATCGTCGAGCTTCCAGCTGCCGACCGCCGCGAGTTCCTGGCCTCCGTGGGGTTGCAGGAGCCGGGCCTTGACCGGCTGGCTCGCGACGCCTACGGGCTCCTCGACCTGATCACCTTCTTCACCGCCGGGGAGAAGGAGGTGCGCGCCTGGACCCTGCAGCGTGGCGGCACCGCGGTGGAGGCCGCCGGCGTCATCCACACCGACTTCGCGCGCGGCTTCATCCGTGCCGAGGTGGTCGGGGCAGAGGAGCTGATCGAGGGCGGGTCGTACCTCGCCGTCCGTGAGTCGGGTCGCCAGCGACTGGAGGGGAGAGACTATGTCGTCCGCGACGGCGATGTCGTCCACTTTCGATTCAATGTCTGAGCGCGCCCTCGGCATCGTCGGCGTGGGCCTGATCGGCGGGTCGATCGGAATGGCGGCGCGCCGGGCCGGGTGGGAGGTGTCGGGGGTCGATGCGGATTCCACCCTGGAGCGTGCCCTGGAGCTGGGGGCGATCGACCACCGGGCCGGGCTGGACGATGTGCGCGGTGCCGAGATGGTGGTCCTGGCCGCGCCGGTGTCCCGGATCCCCGGACTGCTCGCAGAGCTGGCGCCGACCGACGCGCTGATCACCGACGTCGGCAGCGCCAAGGCGGCGATCGTCCGCGCCGCCGCCGCGGCGGGCATCCGGCGCTTCGTCGGCGGGCATCCGATGGCGGGCAGTCAGCTGGGCGGGGTGGCCAATGCGAGCGCCGACCTCTTCCAGGGCGCGCGCTATCTGATCACCCCGACGGGAGACACCCTCCCCGAGGCCTACGCGCGGGTCACCCAGTTTGTCCGCGACGACCTCGGCGCGATCCCGACCGCGGTCGACCCCGAGCGCCACGACCAGCTCGTGGCCGCGCTCTCGCATCTCCCCCACCTCCTGGCCGTCGCGCTCCTGGAGGTCACCTCGGGCATCTCTCCCGACGCCCTCTCCTTCGCCGGCCCCTCCTTCCGCGACCTGACCCGTGTCGGCGCCGCCAATCCGACCCTCTGGGCGGACATCCTGGCCGAGAACGCGGGCGCCATCCAGGAGGTGCTCGGCTCCTTCGGCGAGGCGATGCGCCGGCTTGGCGGCGACATCGAGGACCGCCCCGCCACCGAGCGGCATTTCACCGAGGCCGGTGCCGCCTACCAGACCCTCGGCGGGTTCCTCATCGAGCAGACCGGGCACAACGTCGACCTCGCCGTGCCGATCGAGAACCGGCCCCGGGTGCTCGCCCAGGTCACCACCCTGATGGGATCCCACGACATCAACATCCTCGACCTCTACATGCAGCACTCGGACACACGCCACGCCGCCCTGGTCCTCACCATCGACGCGGCCTCGGTCGATCGGGCGCTCGGGCTGCTGCGGGGCGCCGGCTTCCATGCGGAGCCACTGACCACCGGCCAGGCGGATTAGCTGGCTATCTCGGTCACCTCGGCGGTCAGACGGAGGTCGGACGGCCGCTTCGTCGTCACCACGTCGTGGTGCTTGAGGAAGTTGAGGCCGATCACCGCCGCGACCAGCAGCACCGCCCCGGCGATCTCGAGCGGCTGCAGCGGGGATCCGAATCCGACCGGGGTGGGCAGCGAGAAGATCAGGAAGAGGGCGGCCGGATAGCCCAGCTCGGCGAAGCTCGAGATCGAGGCGGGGGTGCTGGAGAGGGCGCGGTAGTACAGCACCATGGCGAGGAGACCGGGGATCAGGGCGATGCCGAGGAAGCTCGGGAGCTGGCCGATCGAGTACTGGCCGAAGCCGGCCGCGCCCCGGTCGGTGAGCATCAGGACGAGCAGCACGGGCAGAGCGAGGACGAAGCGCATCGCCGAGGTGCTGGCGAAGGAGATCCCCGAGAGGGCGTAGCGGCCCAGCACGGTGCCCGCGGCCCAGAGCGCCACGGCGCCGACGACGAAGAGGGCGGCCTGCAGCTGGGCCTGGGGCGCGGTCGGGCTCTGGGAGAAGACGATGAGGGCGGCACCGGCCAGGGCCGCGGCGGCGATCGGCCAGAAGGCGGGCCTCCGGCGCTCGCGGAGGACGATCCAGGCGAAGGTCGCCCCGAACACCGGCTGGAGCAGGTAGAGGAGGTAGACCTCGGACTGCACGCCGAGGCTGGCGGCATGGCTCAGGGAGGGTGCGAACGCGTAGGTGAGGGAGCGGGTGAAGAGGACGGTGGCGAAGGCCTGGGGGCCGGCGGCGATGACGGCCAGGGCCAGCCAGGTCCGCCAGGAGGCGGCCCGCAGCTCGTGCGCCACCCGCCGCATGACGGGAATGAAGCAGAGGCTGATGAGCAGATCCTCGACCAGGACGATCTGGCTGGCGGAGAGGTTCCACCCCGAAGGTTTGACCAGATTGGGGCGAAAGAACGCGTCCACCGCCCAGAGTGCCGCCGCCAGCGTGATGAAGAGGGCCGAATAGCGGTCGATCAGCCCCGTTCGCTCCGCCCGACCGGCCTGGATGGTCATCTCGGATCGAGGGTACCAGGGGCGCCCGGTCCGGCCGGGGCGTCACTCCGGTGCTCGTTGCGGGTGCCAGGGGCTCCGTCGCCCCTGTTACGCTTCGCGGCTGAACATGGCCAAGAAGACCCGGAAGCAGAAGCAGCGCGCCGCCACCCGCCGCCCGGTCGGTCTGGCACCGGCGCGTCCGGTCGCCGGACCGGCCGCCGCGCCGCTCGCCGGCGACGCGGGCCGGACGGTCGCAGCCGATGTCGTCGAGGTGAGCCCGCCCAGGGCTGCCCCGATCGCGGCGGGCGCCGGGGGTCTGGCGGAGCCCACGCGACGCCGGGTTGAACGCGTGACCCCCGCCTCCGCGTCGAGCATCGCCGCGAGCCGGCAGCAGCGCGCCTCCGCCAAGAGCGCACGCTTCGGGACTGCGGCGGCGATGGTCGAGCCCCTGGACACCGACGATCCGGCGATCCCCTTCGATCGCGTCCCCTACGTCCCGTCCGACCTCCGCCGGGTTGCCATGATCGCCACCGTCATGGTGATCCTCATCCTGATCGCCTGGGCCATCGTCAGCAAAGTCGTCGACTGAGGCCGGAGGGCTGCGCGCATGCGTGTGATCCTCTATACGGGAAAGGGCGGGGTCGGCAAGACGAGCGTCGCAGCCGCCACCGCGGTGCGCTGCGCCGAGCTCGGGCAGCGGACCCTGGTCATCAGCACCGATGCCGCCCACAGCCTCGGGGACTCGCTGGACTTCCCACTCGGCGAGGACCCCAAGAAGGTCGCCACCAACCTCTGGGCCCAGGAGGTCAACGCGCTCCACCAGCTGGAGAGCCACTGGGACCGGATCCGCATCTACCTCAGCTCGCTGTTCTCCTCCCAGGGCGTTGACGACATCGTGGCCGAGGAGCTGGCCTCGCCGCCGGGGATGGAGGAGATCGCCTCCCTGATGCAGATCCGCCAGCACAAGGCAGAGGGCAAGTACGACACCCTGATCGTCGACTGTGCCCCCACCGGCGAGACGCTCCAGCTGCTCGCCTTCCCGGACGTCGCCCGCTGGTACTTGCAGCGGCTCTTCCCAGCCTCCCGGGCGGTGATGAGGGTGGCCCGGCCGGTGGTGCAGCCCTTCGTCTCCATCCCGCTTCCCCCGGACGAGATCTTCGGTCACATCAAGCGACTGCTGCTCGACCTGGAGGGAATGAAGAGCATCCTCGGCGACCCCAAGACCTGCACGGTGCGCCTGGTCCTGAACCTCGAGAAGATGGTCCTCAAGGAGGCCCAGCGTGCTTTCACCTACCTCAGCCTGTATGACTACCTCACCGACCTGGTGGTGGTGAACAGGGTGCTGCCACCGGAGGTGACCGACAGTTACTTCGCCTCCTGGCGGAAGATCCAGGGCCGGTACAACGAGTCGGTGGAGTCGCTCTTCGACCCCATCCCGATCCGCCGGTCCAAGCTCTTCGACCACGAGATCGTCGGGCTCGAGGGCCTTCGGGAGCTGGCCGGCGCGGTCTTCGGCGACGAGGACCCGTCCCGTGTCTACTACCACACCGTGCCTCAGCGGTTGCGCCGGGTGGACGGGCACTACGAGCTGCAGCTCCAGCTCCCCTTCATCTCCAAGGAGGAGGTGGACGTCCGCCACAACGAGGGAGAGCTCTACGTCACCGTGGGTGCGTACAAGCGGGAGATCTCCCTGCCCCGCATCCTCAATGGCAAGCAGGTGAGCAGGGCGAGGCTCGACGGCGGCCTGCTGCGAGTCACGTTCACGGACAGCCAGAAATGAGCGACGTGCCTTCGGAGGAATCGAGAAGATGAGTGACAGCCCCAGCCCGATCCCGCTCTGGGTCCTCGAGGAGGCCGGCCGTCAGCTGGGCAAGCTGGTGCCCCCGGAGGCGGTGTCGCACTTTCTCAACGCTCAGCGCGAGGTGGTGCTCGGCATCACGGCGTTGCTCGAGCACGGCAACCCGCCGGCGAGCACCAGCTCCCGGGGACGCCGTGCCCCCACGACCCAGGTCCGGTCCAGACGACCCCGCCGCGTCATCGTCGATTGAGGCGCGCGGCACGCCCGCATCGAGGCGACGCTGCAGGGGGGGCGGCGGACACCCCGGTCAGGGGTCCCCGGCCGCGCGGGGCGCCGGCAGCCCGGTGAGCCGGCGCGAACCGTCCAGCACCCGCCTGGCTCGGATGCTCTTCCACGACCGGCCCCCGCGCCATCCTCTCGCGACCATCGTGGTCGACGGCCAGTCCCGGCCGGTGGGCGGCGCCCAGCTCGTCATCCTCCACCGGGGTCGGGTGCTGCTGCAGTTCCGTCCCTGGCCGCCCGGGTGGGAGCTGCCCGGCGGGCATTGCGAACCCGGCGAGCACCCGGGCGTCACCGCGAGGCGCGAGGCCGAGGAGGAGACGGGTCACTCGGTGCGCGTGCTGGGCCTGGTCGGCGTCTACACCTGGGAGGGCCTGCGCAGCGCCGGAGACGCCGTCTTCCTGGGCGAGATCACGGGGGGCAGGTCCCGTCGGAGCATCGAGGCCTGGTCGGTCCGCTTCTTCTCCCCCGACCAGCTACCGCGAACGATCTTCCCCTGGTGCCGGGAGCGGATCGGCGACGCCGTGGCGTGCAGCCAGGGAGCGGCACCCTTCCATCGCGTCCAGCCGGTGACCATGCGCCATGTGATGAGCTTCGGGACCAGCTGGCTCCAGACCCCGGTGGACGCCCTGACGCGACGGCGGCGGCGGTGACCGCCCTCCTCTTCCTGGGCGCCCTGGTGCTGATCGCCGCCGCTTCGGAGCTGTTCACCAATGCGGTCGAATGGGCCGGCCACCTCCTCCACCTCGGGTCGGGGGCGACCGGCAGCCTGCTTGCGGCTCTGGGAACCGCGCTCCCCGAGACCATGGTCGTGGTCGTCGCCCTGATCGGCGGCGCCTCGGACTCCGGCCAGATCGCCACCGGTGCGGTGCTCGGGTCCTCGTTTCTGCTCCTCACCCTCGGGGGGGCGATCACCGGGGTGGCCGTTCTGAGCCGATCCGGCGCCCGGCATCTCCAGGCCGAGCCGGTCCAGGTCCGGCGCGACCTCGGGGTGTTCCTGAGCGCCTTCGGCTGCGCGGTGGCCGCGACCCTGCTCTCGCGGCCGGAGCGAGTGGTGATCGGGGTGCTCCTCCTGCTCCTGTACGCCGGCTATGCGCGCGCCACCCTGGGCGAGCGGAAACTCGACCGGGGTGCGCCCGAACCGCTCCACTTCATCCGGTGGAGGGTGGGCCCACCGCCCTGGTCGGTGGTGGCGGTCCAACTCCTGGTGGGGGCGATCCTGCTCGCCGTCGCGTCCGGGCTGTTCGTCAACGCCATCCACTCGGCGGCGACCGGTCTGGGGCTGAGCGCGCTGCTGGTGGCGGTCGTCGCCGTCCCCTTCGCCACCGAGCTTCCCGAGTGCCTCAACAGCGTGCTCTGGATCCGGAGCGGCGACGACGGTCTGGCCATCGGCAACGTGGCCGGGGCGGCGGCCTTCCAGGCCTGCATCCTCGGCTTCGTCGGCGTCAGCTTCACCACCTGGCAGCTGGGCGGCGCCGGACTGCTGAGCGCCGCCTGTGCCTTCGCGACCGGCCTTTACCTGCTCGGCCTGCTCCGCGGCGGCCGTGCTCACGGCGGCTGGCTGCTGGTGGCCGCCCTCCCCTGGCTCGGCTACGTCATCGCCGAGCTGGCCATCTCCGGCCGCCTCGGCTGAGCGGGTGAGGTGGAGAAGGTGACCCGAGGGGAGGGGGGGCCGGCGCCGAGCGCGACCGCCCGCGGAGTGGCCCGCGACGTCTTCGGCCTCCCTGAGTTGCGCCCCGGTCAGGCCGAGGTCATCGGGGCCGCCGAGGCCGGCCGGGACGTCCTGTTCGTCGCCCCCACCGGGTCGGGCAAGAGCATCGCCTACTGGGTCCCGGCACTCGCCTCACCCGGCCTGACGCTGGTGGTCTCCCCCCTCATCGCCCTGATGACCGACCAGGTCGTCCGCCTCCGGCGGGCCGGGGTTGCCGCGGCCGCGATCCACTCCCAGATGGAGGCCGGGGAGCAGCGCGATGCGCTCGCGGCAGCGCTCGGCGGCCGGCTGCGGTTCCTCTACGTCGCCCCCGAGCGCCTGGCGACCCCGCGCTTCGAGGAACGCCTCGCCGAGCTCGCAGTCGCGCGCTTCGTCGTCGACGAGGCCCATTGCATCTCTGGCTGGGGACACGACTTCCGCCAGGAATACCGCCGCCTCGGCGCCGCGGTGACCGCCTGCGGTCGACCTCCGGTGACCGCGGTCACCGCCACCGCCACCCCCCAGGTACGCGAGGACATCAGCAGGAGCCTGGCGCTGCGGAGGCCATTCACCGTGGTGACCGGATTTGTCCGGATTGGGCTCACCCTCGAGGTTCAGCGCTGCCGTCCGGGTGCCGAGAAGCTGCGGGCGGTGGAGCGGGCCATCGCCGAGGTCCCGGGCAGGGCCCTCGTCTACTGCGGCAGGATCCGCGACTGCGAGGAGACGGCGGAGGCGCTTCGGGCGGACGGGATCGCCGCCGCCGCCTACCACGGTGGGCTGGACGGCCCGGTCCGGGGTCAGGTCCAGGCGGCGTTCACCGAGGGCGGGCTCCGGGTGGTGGTGGCAACCTCCGCCTTCGGGATGGGGGTGGACATCCCCGACATCCGGCAGGTCATCCACCGTGACTTCCCCGCGTGCCTGGAGGACTACCACCAGGCGGCGGGCCGCGCCGGGCGGGATGGCCTGCCCGCCCGCTGCCTGCTCCTCTACAACGCCGCCGACCGCGGCCTCCAGGAGCTGTTCATCGAGCAGTCGTACCCGGAGAGGGAGGTGGTGCGCGAGGTCTACCGGGCGCTTCTCCGGGCCGGTCGATGGGACCTCGGGGAGCCGGCCGGGCTCGTCCCGAGCCTCGACCGCCGGGCGGTCGAGGCATCGGTGCGACTGCTCGAGAACGCGGGCGCCCTGCTCCCCGGCGGAGAGGTGCGCCGTCTCAGCGGAGCACCGGTCGACTTCGAGGAACGCCGGCGCCTCAAGGAGGCGGCCCTGGCCCGCCTCGACCAGATGATGGCGTACGCCACCTCGCGCGAGTGCCGCCATGCGCGCATCGCCGACTACTTCGGCGAGCAGGGGGTGTCGCGCAGCTGCCCCGCCTGCGACAACTGCCTCTCCCCGCGACCCGCCGACCAGCCCGTCCCCGAGACCGCGGTGCGGGCGGCGCTCCGGGCCGTCGCCCGGTTCGACGGCCATCTCGGGGGCACCCGGCTGGCCGCCATGCTCCGCGGCGCCGATTCGTCCTGGAACAGGGAGCGCCCCTGGGTGCGGGAGCTGGACTTCTTCGGCGCCCTGGCCGGCTGGGAGGAGGCGGCGGTCCGGGATCTGCTGGTCGCGTTGGTGGAACGGGAGCTGGTCCTCCGCT